>JBIOHI010000005.1:0-24231 GCA_044448845.1 Bacteroidia bacterium | reverse complement strand
CGTTACCGTTCTTCAGCTACGGAGGTTCTTCTCTTTTGAGTTTCACCATCATGCTTTTCATCCTAATCAGGCTCGATTCAAACCGGGTGAATGAGGTGAGAGGCGCGAACGAATAGTTTTTACAAATAAGTATTCTGCAATACCTTTTTTCTTTTTGGTTTTTCAACGGCAAATAATCCGCTGGTATATTTATCGTACAATTCAAATAAAAATTCGATGCGTTTTGTTTCTGATTCAAATTGTTGTGATCGATAACACTGGTCAACGGCTTTGTCCAATTCATTGTGAGCCTTGACCAATGCAGGTGGCATGGTAAGCACATCATACAGATCGGCAAGACTGCATTCGGGAAATTGTTTGCGAACATCCAACACTTTTTGTGCAGCTTTTTCTACCGTTTCCATTTGTTTTTTTGTTGGCGCTTCGGGCCAGGGAAAATTGTTGTAAACGATGGTGTTTGAATAACTGAAATCACTTTTTAATCTTCCGCAAACATTCTTCATCCAACTCATGTGCATTAAAGAAGTTAAAATACCAAAGTGCCATTGCGTTGAATTTGGCATATAAAATAATTTATCACCACAAATTATTTTTTTATCGCAAATCGCTATTGGAACATATTTTCTGTTTTCGGATGAAACTTTTGGAATTGCTAAATAATTTGAATTGGGCTGTCTGTCTTCACCAAATAACATTGGGAAGTCGGCTGCTTTTATGGTTTGTACTCTTTTACTTTTACTCCTGAAGACTTTAACTTTCCCGATTCTTTCTATAATTGGCGGATATTTCCTGATTTCAGTTGCAGAAATATCTTTTAACCATAAACAATATCTTGGTATATTGTTCAAAAATTCTTTCCCCATTAAAAAAGGCCTGATAATTTTTTTTAAGTCTGGATAGCTGCTTACAAGTTCCTTTTTTTCTTCTTCATCCAATAATAAGTTTCCATCATCAATTGCATCACTTCCTCGTGAAATTGGCGGGACATTACAAATTGGTGTTGATCGTTTTTTAATAAATGAATCTTTACCTTCAACCAAGTACGGATTAATATTAGCTACGTTAACCTGATGTGGTTCGGCTTTTATGTTTTCATACTCGTAAATATATTTTTCCTTTGCCTCCAGGTCGCTGAAACCAATGATCACTACATGCACTGCCGCATTTCCTTTTGCTTCATTGCTCCATTTAAATGTGCGGTGTGCAAAATGAATTTTAATTTTATAATGATTGAATAATTCATTCCATAAAATTCCAACCTGTTCACCTTGCGTGATGGAGTTGGTAGAAACAAAAGCGGTTTTGCAATAAAACTTTTGCATGTACATAGCCGCCTTAATATACCAGCAACAAACATAATCGAGAACTCCTGCACCATTCACTCCTTTAAATATTTTCTCCATATCGGATTTTTGTTCCTTTGATTGCCAGGCATAACCAATAAACGGAGGATTTCCTAAAATGTAATTGAAACAAAAATCTCTGACTTTTTCTTTGGGTTTGGGTTTCTCGTATTTCTCTAACGGTTCTTCAACTAAAAATAAATTTGAATTATCAAGTGGAGTTACATGTTCGCGTTTAATCAGTTCATCCCATTCAATTTGCAAAGCATTTTCGTGATAAATGTAAGCACTCTTTTTTAACGGAAGCCGCACAAAATATTCTCCAAACTCTTCGCTCACACGCATGTTCATTTGGTGGTCAATAAGCCACATCGCCACCTGGGCAATTTGTGCAGGAAATTCTTCAAACTCAATTCCGTAAAAATGATCTACATCAATTTTGACTAAATTATCAATATGAATTACCTGTTGCCCTTTTTGCTTATGACGAATAATTTCCATTTCCAACAAACGCAACTCGCGGTAAGTTACCACCAAAAAGTTGCCGCAACCGCAAGCCGGGTCGAGAAAACGAAGCATCGAAATTTTTTCGTGAAACGAATCCAATTTTCGCGGTTGTTTTTTTACCGATTCAAATTCTTTCCAGAGTTCATCAATAAATAACGGCCTGATCAGTTTCAAAATATTTTTCTCGCTGGTGTAATGCGCGCCCAGGTTTCTGCGCGCTTTTTCGTCCATCACACTCTGGAACATGCTCCCGAAAATTGCCGGAGAAATCAAACTCCAGTTTAATGCGCAACACTTCAATAAAATATTCCGCATCTCATTGTCGAAACTTGAAATCGGCAAAATTTCTTCAAAAAGCTTTCCATTCACAAAAGGAAATGCTTTCAATGATTCATCTAAATTTTTGTAACGGTTTTCTTTGGGAGTGTCTAAAGTTTGAAATAATTTTTCGAGATTTTGCCCAAGATCGCTTCCGTCTTCACTGGTTTTATTCCGGATGAAATCATTAAAAATATCCCGTTCAAAAATGGTGGTATCATCGGCAAACAAACAAAAAAGTAAACGAACTAAAAGCACTTCGAGATTATGACCAACATAACCAACGGCTTTCAGTTTATCGTGCAAATCGCCCATCAACTCAGCAGCCCGGATGTTTACCGGGTCTTCCTCTTTAAATATTTTCTTGTGGTAGCCGGTAATAAAACCAAACAGGTCAATGTTTTTATAAAAATCCTTTAACAGGAATTTCTTTTCCACTTTTTCTTCCAAATCATACAAACGGAAATGCTGAAAATCGCAGATCAAAATATATTTTGGCAAATCAACATCTTTAATTCCTTCCAAATAGTCGAGTGCCTGGTTGTAAGCTTTGTCCAAATCTTTGCCGCTGCTTTTCATTTCCACCACAAGCTGACCCTTCCAAAACAAATCGATGTATCCGGCTTTGTCGGCATGAGTTTTTACAGCTTCTTCAAAAGTTGCCACACGCCTGCGGTTTATGCCGAACACATTGAAGAATTCTGTCAGAAAAGTTTTTGCTTCTGCATCTTCGCGCGTTTCACTTTCCCATTCTTTTGAGAATTGAACAGCTCTTGATTTTATTTCGTTTAAGCTAAGCGCCAACTGAAGAAATTATTTGAACACAAATTAAAACAAGAAACTAAGAAATAAATAAGAAGTTATTAACCCGATCACTCCACGGGAAAAACTATTTCCGTCAACCATTTGGAAGTATCTTTTTCCATCACCGGGTCGGTCCGGTAAACTTCGCGCGGTGGACCGGCGGATTTTTTTCCTTTTGATTCGATGAATTTTTGTGCCGATTCATAAACCGGTTTGGTTTTATCGTAGGCTCCGTAATATTTTACCACTAACGCATTGATGGAAGGCAGCAGGCTGAAATTTATTTTACCGGCACCTTTGGCATTTGAATCCACGGGGATGGCAAATTCAATTTCACATTCTTCTTTATCCATTGAATGTAAAATAATCAGCGGACTGGAAGTGATGCGAATTCCTTTTTCGTTCATGTATTTTCCAATGGCTCCGTAATTTTGCCCGATTTTTTTACCAATCTCGTTATCTTTCACTTTTTCACGGATGCTTAATACCGGCAGTTCTTCCAGCCTTTTTATTTCAACGTCAAACCCGGCCAAAGTTTCTTTTTGAGGTATGGCTTCGGCAATGGTTCTCATTTTTAACAATCCTTTTTCAAAAGCAGGTCCCACATTTTTATCCATTAGCAGGTAGAGGTATTTTGAAACCACGTAAAAGTACCAGGGAATTCCCCTGCCATCGCCATCCATACTCCAGGTAACCTTAACACCTTTCGCCAACGAATCAATTTTAAAACTGCCGGTTGAGATACCCATGATCCCGAAATTCATTTCGCAATGAATGAAGCTGTTGGTGTTGCTTTGAATGATGGTGAGTTTGCCTTCACCCACATCACGTTTTTTACTTTTCCAGGTGTACCACGCTCCCACGCCTTCGGCCGGTTCGCTGTAAACGATCTCCGAATTGGAATCCAATGCCATCCAGGGCGACCATTGCTCCCATTTTTTGAGATCGTTCAAAAGGCTAAATACAGAGGAGGCTTTTGCTTTCATTTCCTTTGAGCGTTCCACGTGCACGGTGGACGGGAGAAAAAATGCTCCTGCAAAGGCAAGCAGTATGATGATAAGAAGGGTGATCCCGGTTATTTTAAAAACTTTCATGACTCCAGTGGATGATTTGAAAACGTAAATATAAGAACTTTTCAGAATTACACCAATGTTCCAAAAATCCCGTATAAATAAATTATCGTATCTTTGCCGCTCAAGTGAAGAAAAAATATTTATATTATCTTACTCCTGTTGTGGCGGCATTTATTGCGGGCTTTTTTATTTATGCTTCGCTTACGGAAGACGAGCGCCAGCAAAAGGAATTTGAAAATTTCTACCGGATCTATGCTTTATCAATTCCCGACAACATGAGTTTTGCCGGTGAAAAAGTTCCTATGTCGGATTTTGATGTGAAGGAACGCTTCGACCGCGAACTTCTCACTAACGTTTACTGGCAGTCGCAAACGCTGCTGATGTTGAAACGGGCGAACCGGTATTTTCCGGTGATTGAAAGAATACTGGAGAAAAATAAAATTCCCCCTGATTTTAAATACATCGCTCTTGCCGAAAGCGGCCTTCAGAATGTGGTCTCGCCGGCCAGTGCTGTTGGCTTCTGGCAATTGATGGAGAAAGCGGGAAAACGATACGATCTCGAAATTACCGAAGAGATAGACGAACGCTATCATTTTGAGAAATCAACTGAAGCTGCATGTAACTATTTTAACGAAGCTCACAATGAATTCAAAGATTGGGCGCTCGTTGCCGCTTCTTACAACATGGGAATTGACGGAGTGCGTAAACAATTGAAAAGCCAGGGAGTAAATAATTATTATGACCTCTATTTAAATACCGAAACCTCCAGGTACGTTTTGAGGATTCTTGCCATCAAAGAGATCCTCGAACATCCTTCGAAGTATGGATTTAATTTTATCCGAAGGCAATTGTATGATGAAATCCCGACCGTGAAAGTGAAAGTAACAGCTACCATTCCCGACCTGGCAAAGTTTGCATTGGACAACGGGGCCAATTATAAATTGGTGAAATTATTGAACCCGTGGCTGCGGAAATCTTCACTCACCGTTACCGACGGCAAAACGTATTTTATTTCCCTGCCCAAAGACAAACTGGTTCAAACCGACCTGCTTGCAAAGATCAGCAACGACACCCTTGATCTTGCCAGCACGCATTTCAAAGCAGAAGACGTAAGCATCTTCGAACATCAGGTGGAGAAAGGAGAAACCCTTTTGACGTTGTCGAAAAAATATAACGTCGCGGTGAACGACCTGAGGAAATGGAATAACCTGGGTTCTGCAGAAAAGGTCAGGATCGGCCAGACAATAAAAATTCACAAGAACTTCGAGGAATAAAAAAGTCCTGCAGCAGTTGCGGACTTTCCAACCAAATCATTTTCGTTTTATTTATTCACCACAAATTTTTTCGTTTCGGAAATTCCGTTTCCTGAAATGGTATAAAAGTAAATTCCGCTGTGAAGTTCATCTGCATTGAAGTCTGCCTGGTGAATCCCCGAGGCTACGGTTTCATTCAAAACCGTTTTCACAAAACGGCCTGTAATATCATAAATCCTGATATTGACTGATGAAGTTGAGTTCAACCCAAAGTTGATATGAGAATTTCCGTTTGCCGGGTCAGGATAAACAAATGAATTGAAAACCGGTACCGGTGAAATATTTTTTACGCCTGGTAAAACTGCACCGAGTTCATTTCCGAGCGGAGTATCGGAGAATGAAATACTATCAATATAAACTGAGGATGTGGTTGCTGCGTGAAGTTGAAAATAAAATAACACTGTATCCGGGATGAAGTTCGCAGGATAGGCTAACGAAACATGGAAAGGAGTCCAACTTGTCTGGTTGAGATTTGACCTGTCAACCGCCCCCCCTGAATTACCCGATGTATTGCTGTAAAAGGTTACTGCAAGCCAGAATGTATCCGAACCGGTGAGGTATGACTTAATGTAACCGTTTAGATAAACCGGTTTTAAACTGGTGGCGATCCCGTTTGTATTCGTCATTAAAGCAGGATAGATGTGTCCTGCATAATTTACCGTGTTAAATTTGACGGATGAAGAGCCGGAAAAATGATCTGCCGACTGTGTCACCGTATAGACAGACAAAGCGGGTATATTGGTGAGGGCGGTCCAGCCGGTTGGTGACCCACCCGACCACGTTTCAAAATCCGCATTCGGAATGGTTTGGGCATAACCTACATTTATCAACATGACATTTGCAAGCATGGTTAAAAGTAGTATTGATTTTTGCATTCGAATATTTTTTTTACCAAGAACGAATTTACAAAAAGATAACCGCACTTCACAAGTATAACTTGTTCACCATAATGAACTCTTCTACTGATTTTGGTACAATATACCGGATCGATTTGCCCGACCGGATCAGTTCACGAATGTAGGTGGATGAAATATTCAACAATGGCACGTCACAAATCTTTATATGAGGGTGCGCGGCAACGGCAGGATTTCCGTCAAACCCTGATCTGCGGTACACCAACACCTCATAATTTTCGAGTATCTTTTCGTAATTCTTCCAGAGATGAAACGACATAAGATTATCTCCGCCAATCAGTGGAAAAAAGGTATGCTCCGGATATTTTTCACGCAAGAATTCAAGGGTGTGAATCGTGAATGAAGGACGGCTTAATTTGAATTCGGCATCGCACGCTTCGAACCGGGAATTATTTTCAATGGCAAGTTGTACCATTTTGAACCGGGTATTCTCATCGATGAGTTCGCTGTTTTCTTTAAACGGATTCTGCGGTGAAACCACGAACCAAATTTTCTCCATTCCTTTTATGCCTGATTGACCGTCAGGCTCAAGAAAATAACTCGCGATGAGTAAATGACCGGTATGCACCGGGTTGAACGAACCGAAGAGCAGGCCTATTTTCATTTTGATAAAAAATCGTTCACTAATTTCTCGGCATTACGCAAAGCCGATTTCAGGTCATCGTTCAAAAGTATGCAGTCAAATTTATTTTCAAATGAGAACTCGACTCTGGCCTTCTCCAGTCTTTCCAGGATAACCTCTTCCGTTTCGGTGGAACGTTCCATAAGCCTTGTTTTTAGTTCTGCGATACCGGGAGGTTTAACAAAAACCGAAAGTGCATTCCCGCCAAAAAAGCTTTTTAATTTCATGCCTCCTTTCACATCCACATCAAAAACCACTACTTTATTGGCATTCCATATTTTTTCTGTTTCCGATTTTAAAGTTCCGTACAAATTTCCCTGGTATACTTCTTCGTATTCGATGAAATCACCCGATTCAATTTTTCTTCGGAACTCATCCATCGAAAGAAAAAAATAATCCCTTCCGTTCACTTCGTTTTCTCTTTTCGGCCGTGTACACGCACTCACGGAAAATTCCAATCGTTTATCAACCGACAATAAATGCTTAACAATGGTGGTCTTCCCGCTGCCCGAAGGAGCAGAAAAGATCAATACTTTCTTAGATAAGTCGGAAGTGGGAAGTACGAAGTGGGAAGTATTTGCTTTATCAACTTTCAATTTAAATCCGGATTATTTTTCTTCAATGTATTAATAGATGCAACTACCACGGAAAGTATTTCGACATATTGCTTAATCAATTCCTGAATTTCACTTTTAGTCTTTGATTCTCTTTCCGAAATTATTTCTAAAAAATAAATCGTTTCATCTGTTTCTTCTTCACCAATTTTTAACTTGTTTAAAAAATCGCGTGTAGATTTGGCTCTTTTTGTTGCGCGATAGTTCGTCCCAACAGACAGCGAACATCTGGTGATCTGCCTGATAATTTCATTATTTGACGGTCCAGGCTTTAATGAATCTGTTATTTTTAAAACACCCAAAGCAAGTTGTTTAGCAAGATTAATCCAATCATCTTTAGTTCTCACAAATTTCCGAATTTGAATATTTCATATTTAAATATTATCGGTTAAACATATACACCCAACTTCCCACTTCGTAATTCTAACTTCCCACTTCATAATACATTATTCACCTGCTCCTTTATTTTCTCCAGTTCGTCTTTCATCTCCACTACCCGTTGCTGCATTTTGTAATGATTCGCTTTCGCCCCGATGGTATTTATTTCCCTTCCCATTTCCTGTGCAATGAATCCCATTTTTTTTCCGGATGATTTCAGGTTCATGGTTTCCAAAAAATAATTACAGTGATTGATAAGACGTGCCTTTTCTTCAGAAATATCGAGCTTCTCGAGGTAATAAATCAATTCCTGTTCGAACCGGTTCTTGTCCACGATATTGTCGCGTAGCTGGATCAGTTCTTCTTCGATCTTTCCGCGGATAATCTCGATCCGTTCATTTTCCATCTCATCTATCTCATCCACCAAACGAAGTATCGCCTGTGTCATCCTTTCTAATTCTTCTTTCAGCATTTCGCCTTCCTTCATCCTGAATTTTTCAAAATCGATGAATGACTCGTTGAGCACATCCATTAGAAATTTGTCATCATCTTCTCCCGAGGTTTCAATTTCTTCGGCCTGCAAAACATTTGGCAACGTGAGGATGTGCTGGGATAAAGATTGCACATCGAGGTTGAATTCATTTCCGATGGAGCGAAGTTCATTCAAATAATACTTTACAACCTCGCGGTTGACCGGAACAATCGTATCAATGTATTGTTTGAATGAAACATTCACTGAAATATGGCAACTGCCGCGTTCCACCAGTTTTCCCATTTCCTTGCGAAGTTCCGTATCTTTTGCCATCCACGATTTCGGCAAACGAATATTCAGTTCCAGAAATTTATTGTTGAGTGACTTGAACTCCACTTTGATACTGTACCGGTCATTCTCCATGGTCGCCTGGCCATAACCTGTCATTGATCTTAACATAGCTGTTTATTTTGACGACAAATGTATTATAATTTGATGATTTGAAAATGGGATAATATGAAAATGTGAGAATGAGAAAATGTGCAGATGTGATAAAGAGTTGAGGATGTTTATACCTTGATCAGTTTCTTTTTGCTTACGAGGTAAACACCGGTGAAAATAATGATGATAAAGATCATTTTCTGAAGGGAAAGAAAGTCCCTGCCCGAAAAAATAGCTATCATCGTGGCCAATACCGGCTGAAGGTAAATGTATGAGCCCACGATGGAAGGCGAAGCATGTTTGAGCGCATAGGCATTGAGTGCGTAGGTAACAAAGGTGGCCCCGATGGTAACGAACAAAATAAACAAATAAATTTTAGTTGGAATTGAATTCCATTCGATCTGTGTAAATTCATTCCACCCGAAAGGAATTACCAGTACCGCTCCGAATAAAAAAGTATAAAGCGTGATGGTTAGCGGATGGTATTTTTGCGTGAGAGGAGTGACATAAACAAGGTAGAACGCATAGATGATCGCGTTGGCTGTCACCATCAGGTCCCCGGCAACCGTTTCCGATTGAAAGGAAATTTTTGTTCCGCCCATCAGCAATATTGCTCCAACGGCAGCGATCATGATCCCGGAGATTTTCTGAACAGACAATTTTTCTTTGAGATAAAAGGTAGCGAACACCACCACGAAAATGGGAGTGTTCATCATCAGTACGGCTCCGTTGATGGGAACCGTAAGCGATAATCCTTTAAAGAATAAAAGCATGTTTGCCAGCACACCAAAAACGCTACATACAAAAAGTTTTATAAGATCTTTTTTATCACGAACGATCTCTTTGACATACATGCGGTGAAAAATAAAAATAAAGATCACGGCCGTCCAAATCCGTAAAATAATAAAGGCAAAAGGTTTCACATAAACGGGCATCACTTCCTTGGCAATAGTGAAAGTGGCGCCATAGATGAGCGTTACAATGAAAAGCGAAAGATGAACTTTTAATTTGTTGCTCAAGATTATTTTATTGAAAATTCTATCTGTTTACTCTCTTTCAAAAACCGGAAAGCCAGCATGAATGCAGAGAAAGTAAGCCCTGCAAGCAAACCGGCCCATACTCCGTAAAGATTCATACGGGTATAAAATGCGAGGTAATAACCGGCAGGAATCCCGATCACCCAATACGAAATAACAGTGACTATGGTTGGAATTTTGGTGTCTTCCAATCCTCGTAAAACACCCAGCGCCACGCATTGAATTCCATCGGATAACTGGAACAATGCCGCCACGATCAACAAATAACCGGCCATCACTTCCACCCCGGAATCATGAATATAAAAATGGATCAAGGCAGCCCGGAATGAGAACAAGATGGCCGCGCAAAACAGCATGAAAACAGCTCCTCCGAGCAATGAGGCTTTTCCCGAACGAATGATATCCGTTTTATTTTTTCTTCCCAAAGCATCACCGACAAGAATGGAACCTGCTGCCGAAATTCCGGTGGCAATCATATAGGTAACAGAGGCAACATTCAGTGCGATGTGATGTGCCGCCTGTTCATTTTTCCCGATCCACCCGATCATGATCCCGGCAAATGAGAATGCGGCAAGCTCAAAAAAGTATTGAAATCCCGAAGGCAACCCCACACGAAAAATATGCTTTAAAAAATCGTACGAGGATTCTTTTCGGGAGATTCGAATGAACTTTTTGTACCGTTTATGAACGAGAATATAAAACACCATCGCAGTTGCCATAAAAATCCTGGCGATCAAAGTGGCAACGCCTGCACCGTTCAAACCCATTTTCGGGAAACCAAGATTTCCATAGATCAGGAGCCAGTTCAAAAAGATATTTAACAAAAGTGCTGCAACGGTAATGATCGCTGACGGCCTGGTAAATGATAACCCATCACTGAATTGTTTGGAGGCAGAAAAAATCAATAATGGTAAAGTTCCCATATTCAACAGGTGAAGAAACCCTGACGATAGAACCGTAACGGTTGGATGTTGTTTGAACACTTCCATATTGTTTGCAACAAAATACAAAACAAAACTGATCACGACACTCAATAAAAGAGCGGCAACAATTCCCTGTCTGAAATAAATGGCACAATCGTTATTTTTTTCAGCACCTTTCGATTGAGCCACCAAAGACGAAACCGCCATGAGCGAACCGATACCTAAAATTGCAACGAGAAAAAAAACAGAATTGGCAAGCCCGGCAGCAGCGAGATTGGTGGCATCGATCTGCCCGATCATCACCACATCGGCCACACCCATCGCTACTATTCCAATCTGCCCGATAACGATCGGGTAAGCAAGAATTGCAATCTTTTTAAAATATGATTTATAGGTGGATATGAAATTTTTCAATTCAAAATAGTGTTTCTGTTTTGCACAAAAAAACCGAAGTGGATGGCTTCGGTTCTCCTGTGAATATTTTTTCTTTATTTACTTTCCGATAATGCCGTTGCCCTTGCGATGTACTTATCAATGTCGCCTGCTTCCTGGCTTTCACGGAAATCTTCTTTGATTACTTTATAAACTTTCAGCGCTTCTGCATAATCTTTCTTCTCCTCGTAAACCAATCCTGCTTTTTTGTAGAACACCGGTGCGGTTAGTTTGTTCTTGCTCATTTTCGCGGCTTTCAGGTAATGTTTCACTCCTTTGTCGAGGTCGCCCAGTTCCACGTACGCATCACCGATAGCACCCGTTGCAACCGGGCCGACCATTTTATTTCCGGTGCTGAATTTTTCGAGTTGTTCGATAGCTTCCTCATATTTCCCGGTACGAAGTAAACAAATTCCTGCATAATATCGCGCAAGGTTACCGGCTTTCGATCCGCTGTAATCGTGAGCGATATCTTCAAACCCTTTGAATTTATCATTGCCTTTCAACGCCAGGTTGAATGAATCTTTTTCAAAATATTGTTGTGCACGGAAGATCTCTTTTTGTCCTTCTTCTTCCATCGGGGCAATATAAAACCGTTCGTAACTCACGTAACCTGCCACCACTACCACGATACCGATGAGCACGTAGTTGATCTGTTTTTTGTATTTGTGATAAAAATCTTCAACCCGGTGCGTGGTTTCCACGATGGTCTTGTCCAGATTCAATTCGGCATTTTCTTTTTTGTCGGTCATTTTTTATTCAATTATAAATGGATAATTCGGTTCGGCATATACATCTTCATAAATTTCAGATGCATCGGGGAAAGGCGAGTTCTCAGCAAACTCCACGCTTTCGTTCACTATCTTTTCAATTTTATTTTCCATCTCCTCAAACCACTTCTCACCGGCATATTTCTTTTTCACGATCACATTTTTGACTTCCTCGATCGGGTCTTTCTTCTTGTATTCTTCCACCTCCTCTTTTGAACGATACTTGGCGGGATCACTCATGCTGTGCCCGCGGTACCGATAGGTCTTAATTTCCAGTAAGGTCGGGCCTTCCCCTTTTCTCGCTCTTTCGGCAGCAACCGAAATCGCTTCGTGCACGGTTTCCGGTTTCATCCCGTCAACTTCCGAAGATGGCATGTTGTAAGCCGAACCGATCTTGTAAATATCAAGTACGTTGGTGGTTCGTTCCACTGAAGTTCCCATGGCATATCCGTTATTTTCGCAGACAAATATAACGGGCAGTTTCCAAAGCATCGCCATATTGAATGTTTCGTGCAATGCACCTTGCCTTGCCGCTCCGTCACCGAAATAGCAAACCGTTACAAAATCATTTCCTTTATACTGGTCGGCCATGGCGATACCCGCTCCCAAAGGGATCTGGCCACCCACGATCCCGTGCCCGCCAAAAAAATGATGCTCTTTGGAAAACAAATGCATCGAACCGCCTTTACCTTTTGAGCAACCGGTTTTTTTGCCGTAAAGTTCCGCCATTACTTCGTTTGCGGTAATTCCGCAAGCCAAAGCCAGTGCATGGTCACGGTAAGCCGTGATGAACTTATCGCCCTTTTTTGTGGCGCTCATCGTTCCGGCAGCCACGGCTTCCTGGCCGATGTACAGGTGGCAGAATCCTTTGATCTTTTGCTGGCCGTAAAGCTGGGCGGTTTTCTCCTCAAACCTGCGCATGAGTAGCATTTGCTCGTACCAGCCGAGATAAGTTTCCTTTGTAAATTGGTTAGTTGCCATTCGAAAATGAGGGGCAAATTTAATCATTTTAGGCATTGTGCAAAATCCGCTTTTGAGGAGTGTTAAGATGACGAATTGTTCCAGCTGGATCAGCTCTTTGTTCTCAAAGGTCATTTAAGGTAATTTGCGTTTGGAGGAGGTGCGCAACCAGAAAATCATTTATTAAATTACCCGTCACTTCTCGATACCCCCCCCGATAAAAAATCGGGGAACTCGAAGTGACTATGTTATTCCTTCACAAATTTCAATCTCGAAATCTCTTCCCCGGTTTGGATGGTTAAGAAATAAATTCCGGTTTTCAATTCCGAAACGGAAAGTGAATATTCATTGGCATCATTCAGAATTTTTTCTTCGGCAATTTTTCTTCCGGGCAAATCGGAAATTATTATTTGAGAATTTTTCAATGATTGATTTGTTCCTGAAATGATGAGTTGGTTGGTTGCGGGGTTTGGATGAATAAAGATTTTATTTATTTCCGAATTTTTTAAATTCACCGAAACAATTTCCGAATACTCAAACTTTCCATCAAGATCAACTTGCTTCAATCTATAATAAACTATTGAAACGTCATTCCGAACTTGTTTCGGAATCTCACCATCGGCAAACTGATAACTGTGAACTGAATTTGTTGTTCCATTACCTTTCACTTTCCCTATAACTGACCAATGACTATTGTCCAATGACATTTCTACTTCAAAATGATCATTATTAATTTCGCTTGCAGTTTCCCAATTCAAATTCACTATCTTATTTTTTTCTGTTGCTGTAAATGAAATGAGTTTTACGGGAAGAAATGAAGCATAATTTCTTAACGTTGAAATAGTATAAGAACTGTTATTTGCCGAACACAAATCAGGTTTTCCGTCACCATCTAAATCTGCCATTGAAAGGCATACTGGAGAGCTACCTGTGGTGAAATCCACTTTTGAAGCGAATGTTAAAGTCCCTACCGAACTTAAGTTCTTGAAAACAGAAATTGAATTTGAACTGCTGTTTGCCGCAGCAAGATCGGGCTTTCCGTCCCCGTCAAGGTCACCGGAATATATTCCGTATGCTCCGGATCCAGGCATTAAAGAGATTGAAGAAGCAAACGAAACAGTTCCGGAAGTGCTTAGGTTTCTGAAAATATTGATGAAACCTGAAGCGCTATTATTAATAAATTCTAATTTTCCATCTCCATCCAGGTCACCCAATAAGCAAAATCCCGGATACATTCCCGTTGAAATGTCAATTCTTGTGGCAAACAGAATGCTGCTGCCCGATGAGATATTTCTGAAAACAGAAAAGGTATTTGTTATGTAATTCACAACAACAACATCCGGTTTTCCGTCCAGATCAATATCACCCACAGACAAGTATGTAGGGTTAGTGCCTGACAAATCAACTTTGGATGCAAACGATATTGAGCCTGTGGTGCTGGTATTTCTGAAAATGGAAACCACTGAAGCAGCTCCAACCGCAACTGCTATGTCGGGCTTTCCGTCACTATTAAGATCGCCTATTACAATATTTGATGGCACAGCACTTGTACTTAAACTGATTCTTGCTGCAAAAGACAAAGTTCCTGATGTACTCGTATTTCTGAAAATAGAAATTGTGCTGTCGGCTCTATTTGCAACCAATACATCCAGTTTTCCATCACCGTCAATATCAGATATCGCCAAAAATTCGGGATAGTACCCCGTTGCAAAATCAACTTTTGTTGCAAATGATATGGTTCCTGAACTGCCTGTATTTCGAAATACCGAGAAATTATTTGTTGAAGGAGAACTGTTCACCACAACTACATCAGTTTTTCCGTCACCATCAATATCACCGGAAGAAATATCCCATGGATAAGTTCCTGTTGTGAAATCAACTTTTGATGCAAATGACCCGGAATAGAATCCCGAACCGCTGCTGGTAAAAGTTATAATAAAAGGTTTCGAAGAATATGTAGTCAATCCCGAAACGGTAACTGTAATCGGTTGGTAAGTGGCACCAACCGGAACAGCCACAACAAGCATAGTTGAAGAAGAATAATTTACCGTTGCACGAGTTGCTCCGTAAAAAACAATGTTGTTTGTTGTTGCTGTGCTGAAACCTGTACCTATAATGGTGTCAATGGTTCCCACCGGTCCGCTTGTTGGAGAAAAAGAAGTAATGGTTGGTTGCGCCTGACTTACAATAATCGAAAAAATAAATACGAGGAATGCAAAAATATTTTTCATGATTGAAAAATTGGTCATTCAAAGTTATCTCAAGTTTTGAGAAATAAAAATAATCTCTACGAAATACGAATTGTTACGAATATACGAATCGGAATACTTGATTACTGACAACTAATCACCGATTACTGTTCACTGCCAACTGCTGCTTTTAAAATTATGAAATACAAATCCGAATCTTAAATTTGCTCATCGATGCATCTTCAAAATCTTCAACTTTCTAATTTCAAAAATTACACGGAAGCAAAAATTTCTTTGTGCCCGGAGGTGAATTGTTTTGTTGGAAATAACGGTGCCGGCAAGACCAACATCCTCGATGCGGTGTATTATTTGTCGTTCACCAAAAGTTATTTCAATGCCATCGACCAGCAGAATATTTTTCACCACAAAGAATTTTTCAGCATCGAAGGAAATTTTGTGAAAGGAACAATTGAAGAAAATGTGCGGGTTCTGGTTCAGAACGGTGCCAGAAAATCGGTGAAGGTGAATAACAACGAACACAAGAAATTTTCAGATCACATAGGTTTGTACCCTTTGGTCATCATCACTCCCGATGATATCATGCTCATTCACGAAGGCAGCGAAGACCGGAGAAAATTCCTGGACGGGATGATCTCGCAAACCGATAAAATTTATTTGAATGATCTCATTCAATACAACAGGGTGCTCGAACAACGCAACAAACAACTGCGCATTTTTTCGGAGATGAATTTTTTCGATCGTGCTTTATTGGATTCTTTCAATGAACAATTAATTGGTTACGGAAATGCGATCTATAAAAAGCGAAGATCATTTCTTGAATCGTTCATTCCGGTTTTTAAAAAATACTTCCTCAATATTGTTTCTTCGGTAGAAACTCCTGACCTGATTTATAAATCCGATTTGAATGAAACCGGTTTTGAAAGTTTGCTTTCCATTTCAGAAAATAATGATCTTTCGGCACAGCGCACCACCAAAGGCATTCACAAAGACGAACTGGAATTTTTCATCGGTGATCACCCGTTAAAAAAGTTCGGTTCACAGGGCCAGCAGAAATCATTTATCATTTCGCTGAAACTTGCCCAGTTCGAATATTTGCAACAAACAACAGGAATAAAACCATTGTTATTGCTCGATGATGTTTTCGAAAAATTAGACGACCTCCGCCTCCAAAAATTATTATGGATGATGAGCCACGATTCATTCGGACAAATTTTTATAACCGACACCAACCTCGAACGGCTGAAAAATGTTTTTACAAAAATGCAGAATATTGAAGTGAAATATTTTGGCGTGACTAAAGGAAGTGTGAAGGAAGTTGCAAACTGATTTTATTATGCACTTGTTTTTTCTTTTTAAGAGAACGAACTTTACCTATTTTTTTTTGCTTTAATTTCTTTCATCAATTTGCGGAACTCCGTAAGTTCTGCTTCAGTCCATGGTTCTGACTTCCCATGTTAAGCATACCAGTCCTTGAATAATATTTGGATTATCTTTGATCACAAGTTTGTAAGTTCCGTGGTCAGCAAGTTTTAATACCGCTTACAAGCAGGATAAATTATAAAGTGTCCTTTAGACTATTTTATAATAACAATTGGTATAACTGATCCTTCCAATCAAAAAGTCAATCAGATTTATTTATTTGTTTGAAGTCACGAACTGAAGGGTGAATTATTTCGGAAAGTGAAGTTATTTGGTAAAATCAATTGCGCATGTGCCCAGGATGAAAAGTTTTATTCACCGCCACGCCCACCTCTTCCACCCATGCCGCGTTTTTCCTTGCGTTGTTCTTTCATCTGCTCGAACTTAGCCTTTTGATCCGGAGTCAACACCTTGAACAAGCTGGCTTCAAAATTTTGTTCATTCTGCATGCGCGCACTTCTCAGGGCTTTCCTGTCGCCATTAAATTTAGCCCGGTCGGCATCTTCCTGCTGCGTGCGTTGCAGGCACAGGTCGTACACATTTTTTTGCTGGTCGGGAGTTAATCCTAATTTTACCTTCAGGTGATTGCTGTGTTCGGTTGCTCTCTTTTCAGCAGTTTTTGCTGTTTGTTGATACGGTGCTTGTGCCATACCCATGTTGCCGGCTATCGTCAGCAAGGCAACAAATACGATTTTTAAATTTTTCATGTGTCTTTTATTTTACATTTATTAACAATGAAGTGTTTGACATTTGTTGCGCGAAATAGTTTAAAAGAATAAGAAAGGAATTCTCTTTGAAAATAAAGTTGCTGAACCGTTTTAAGGTTACATTTTCACAATTTTAAATTCCGTTCTGCGGTTAACAGCATGTTCTTCTTCGGAACACTTGACGCCTTTTTTACACTTGTTCAGTAATTTCGTATCGCCATAACCTTTCCAGGTCAGGCGCCCCGGGTCGATTCCCCTCGACAAAATATATTTCCCGGAAGACTCGGCACGTTTATCCGAAAGCTGCTGGTTAGAGGTTTTTGATCCTCTTGAATCGGTATGTGAACCCAACTCGATCACCAGTGTCGGCATCTCTTTCATGGCCTCCACGATCTTGTCAAGTTCGAAGGCGGCATCTTCCCGGATATCCGATTTATCCAGGTCGAAATAGATAGGATTTAATTTTAACACTTTCCCGAGATCCACTCCCACTTTTATTTTTTTGGCGATCTTTTTTATTTCAAGTCCTTCTTCTTTTCGTAAGAATTTCTCGATGTAAATAGTTCTGTCTTCCCCAAAACTGATGGATGAAGAAGAAGTGTGCGTATCGTATCCTTTTTTTCTCAGCTTGAAATCCACATTGCAAATGGTTCCAAAGAGGTCGCCCGGAAATGCCATCACGATGCTTCCCGTATCATTTGAATTAGCCATGACAATTGTATCAATAAATTTATTCGTGAACTTTGATACGGCTTTGAGTTTCCCTTCTACTTCCATTTCTTTTATTTTTTCCCGCGTCAGCCAATCTTTTACTATTAGTGAAACGTGGTAAAGAGGCAACTGTATCGTGTACTGATAAATATTATCCCCGCCTTTTGATTCGGTCCGGTTCGAACAAAAATATCCATGCTTGCTGTTGGTTACGATCAAATTAAAATCATCGTAAGGTGAATTGAAAGGATACCCGAGAAGTTCGGGGGTGGTTTTTCCTTTTTCCAAGCGGATGATATCGAGACCTCCAAAACCATTCACGGTTTTTCCCGAATAGTACAAGTTCCCGGCTTCGTCAAGAGAAGGAAATACTTCAGACGCAGCCGAATTGATGTACGAAATATTTTCAGGAGTTCCCCATTCTTTGCCGTCAAATTTCACTTTGTAAATATCATAACCACCCGCTCCACCGGGCATGTTTGATGAAAAATAAAGATAACCGGAAGGGTCATCATAGAAGGGGTGCTCAAAAGAATATTCCACGTTATCAAATGGAATGACCTTCAAATCGGAATAATTTTTCCCTTCGAGATGCGATTCGAAAATAGTAAGTGTGTTCACACCACTTTTACTTACTTCCTGCCTGCTTGCTGTAACAAATATTTTGGTTTTATCTTTGGAGATATTAATCGGGCCGAAATGAAATTTTGTATTGAAATCACCAATGAATCCGAGCCAGTCATTTCCTTTTTTAAATTCAACGGCTTTGGTTTCGGCACTGTCGGTCACTGTATAAATCCTCACGAACGAGTTCTCAATATTTTGTTCCACTTTTTTCCTGGTAGATGCAAAAAGCACTTTGCCGCCGGTTTCACAAACACCAAAATCATCCGCATCCGAATTGAATGCAGCCGGGTGAATGGCTGCATAAAGAAAAGTTGAATTGTTGACCGGGATATTTTTATATCCGCTTGCAAGCAGCATTTTTTCGTAATGCGAATTGATCATCGTTGCTCCTGCACTATCGAAAATATGCGACAACTGGATAAACTCCATGATGTGCAACGGGTTGGTTACCTGGTTCTTTTTATGAGAAATTTTATACTGAAGGTAGGATTGACTGAACTGGTGAAGGCGAAACAACGAAGCGGCATACTCATTCAAACAACTGCTGTCGCCTTTTACTAATTTGGAACGATAAAATTTAGAAAGGTAAACGTCATCTTTCTCAAATACTGCGGAGGCAAGTTTCCGGTCGTTGTAAATTTTTTTTTGTGCGAAAGAAACAGAAGTAAAAATAAAAAGGATGAATCCCGTTGTAAGAATTTTTCTCATTTGCAAATCATCTTTTTAGCACTGCTATTTTTCGGCTAAATTAATTATAATTTGCATTTAATGTTCACTCAAAATACCTCGGTGAATCGATCCGTTTATCTTTTTTCGAGAATGTATAGATCAGTGAGAGCTGGTGCGTTTGTTTACTGATCTGTGAAATGGGAGACAACGGGTAATCGTAGCAATAATAGATCTTGAATTTTTCTGCCGGAACAATACCGATCATGGCCCCGATGCCGTCACCGGTACGGTAGCTCAGCCCTGTGCTAAGCCTTGAATTGAATTCCGCAACCAGGTTAAAATCAAACTGCGTTAAAGTATTGTTCACTTGCTTGAGCAGCACACTCGGTCTTAAGTTCACTTCTTCGTTCAACGTAAAATTATAACCGGAATACAAAAAGCGATTGGTCATGATCTTCACATTCATAAATTCGGAAGAACTTAAATTATAATCCACTGTCCTGGGTTCGGCATACCCGATGTAAAAATGCTCATTGTGCAGTAACAATCCGAATCCTGCATTTGGTTTCAAACCCGTGTTGAGGTTCTGAACAAATCCCGGGTCACCTTGCTGATCGATGTACAGATCGGTGAGGTTGACAGCAGTATTCATAAGACTGACCCTTGTTCCTATCGTCACCGTCCAGGTGTGAGAAATTTTCAAATGATACGCGAAGTCGGCATTCAGGGTATGTGATCTTACCGGCCCGATCTCATCATAAATATAGGAACCTCCAATACCTAATTTATTTACCGGCATGCCGCTGAATGAAACGGAAGTGGTCTTGGGAGCACCGTCCACATTGATCCACTGGTACCGTCCTGTAAGATTGAGCGTGGTATATCCGTCTGCTGCCACCTGGGCAGGATTGAGAATCGTTGCATTGATCCAGTATTGCGAATACATCGGATCCTGCTGCGCATTCACACCCACTGCGATGAGCAAAGCAAAGAAGATAATTTTACTTTTTTTCATTTTATTATTTTGTCAGATAAATATAACCGGTGATGTTCGGTTCATCCGTTCCTGTTTCCAAAATATAGAAATAGGTGCCGGCCGGAAGCACTCCTTCTGATTGGAGCGTTCCCCGGTTAGCTTTTCCGTCCCAATCATTATTGTAAGATTCTTTTTGGTAAACCACCATTCCCCATCGATTAAGCACGGTCAGTTTGTTGTGCGGGAGTGTGCTTACATTCTTTATGACAAAGAAATCATTGATACCATCACCGTCAGGCGAGAAACCTTGTGGAACAAGGATCCTGTGGTCCACGGTTCTTTTCACAACAATTTTCACCATCGCTGAATCACATTTTGAAGGTACTCCGTTATCGCAAATAATATAAGTGAATTGATCCTTGCCGATGAAATCTTTTAGCGGGCTGTATGTGTAACTTCCATCGGTAAACATCACAAGATTTCCGAATGCAGGTAATGAACTGGTGAGAGGAAATCCGAGCACTCCATCGCTGTCGATATCATTTGCCCTGACATCAAAAGTGATTTCGGTGTTTTCCTGTGTCTCGAAAGAATCGTTGTTGGCAACGGGAGGTTTGTTTGCGAAGTTTCCGTTACAAACATTAATGAACACGAAGCCCATTCCGCAATGCACAGGATTCCCAAGATCACAAACTTTGAAAAGAAATGAAACCTGACCCGTGAAATCTTTTGATGGAATATAGGTGAATGATCCGTTCGTTAAAAGCGTAAGCTGACCGGACCCTGTAGTACTGATCAATCCAAAACTGCTTGAGTCAATATTATTATCCGGATCCGTTACCTGGTAATTTAAATTTCCCGAGAAAGACAAATCATTTCGGATATTAAATGTGGAATCAAACACTACCGGAGGATGGTTCGTAGTATCAACAAGGATGAAAACAAATGCCGAATCACAAAGTACCGGTGTGTTGTTATTGCATACCCGGTAGCACAAAGTATCGGTGCCTCCGAAATTGAAAACAGGAGAATACGTAATGGAACCATCGGTATTCGTTACTGCAGTTCCTTTCTTAGGCGGAACTATGATCACCGGATTATTGAGTATGCCGGTGTTATCAAAATAATGTGAATTCAGGTTAAGCTTCAATGGGGTATTTCGCCTGGTGGTTACGGTATCATTAAAAGCCACTGGACCATAATATCCCGAATCAATAAGAATGATAATGTTTGCCGAATCACAAAGAACCGGTATACCATTATTGCATATCTCGTATTTTATTGAATCAGTCCCACTAAAATTATATACCGGAATGTAGGTAACAGTTCCATCTGCATTCACCGATGCCTTCCCGTGAACCGGTGATTTGATGATAAAAGGAATATTGATCATTTGGTTCAAACTATTTCCATTCGAAAGTGGATCGATTGTGACTGCCTTGTTTCGTTTGGTGTTTATGGTATCATTTTGAACATACGGCCTGAAGTTCACATTAAGAGTTGCGCTGTTGGAATAAAGTCCGCCACACGAATTTGTTAAGAGTGCCCGGTACTGGGAATTGTTCAGCCCGGTTGTGTTAAGTACGATCAGCGAATCAGAATTAATTCCACTAAATAAAATGCTGTCGGTAATATTTGAGAAATAAGCTCCACCGTTGTTGCTTTGTTGCCATTGAATTATTGATCCTGGAGATGTTGCAATAGTAAACAGCGCACTATCACCGGAAACCACTCCAGCCGAAACAGGCTGGGTTTTTATTAATGGGGTTTGTTTATTGACACTTATTACAATGCTATTGCTGGATGCCAAAGGGGAGAAAACACAGCGAACGGATGACATCATCACCACGCTAACCGTATCCTTTCCGGATGAAGAACTTAAAATGAATCTCGGCGAATTGGTACCCACATTTACGCGATTGACTGACCACTGATAAAATGGAGAAAGCCCTTCATTGGTAGCGGTGGCAGTGAAAACAGCCGGATTCCCAATGCAAATATTTGTATTGGAAGCTGTAATGGCAATAGTCGGCACCACCGTTGAATTATTCAATTTGATTGCATTGCTGTTAGCTGTTTTGTTCAACAGGCATGGTGATGCGTTCGAAGTAAGAATCGCATAAACCGAATCTCCATCTCGTGGCGTGTTCAGCATAAATACCACGCTGTCAGTCCCAACATCATTTCCATTCAGTTTCCATAAATAGGAAGGAGATGTGCCTCCCTGTTTTGATGCTGCTGTGAACCGAATAGCTCCACCTCTGCACACCGTAGTGGAAGAAGAAGAAATGCTTAAGGATGCGGTCAAGACCGGCTTAACTGTTATTTCCTGAGTTGAACTGGTATCTGAACACCCGCCCGAAGAAACAATTCTTCTGAGCCAGGTAGTGGTATTTAAAGGAGATGAGGAATAACTTTGGGAGTTATTTAATCCTCCTGCTACACTAAATCCGTTTACCGGATCAGCTGTCGAATGAATCCAAAGGTAATTATAATATCCATTTCCTCCCGAAGGCAATGATCCATTTATATAGGAAGGAATGGATCCCGAACAGATGGTTTGTGCACCGCTGATGGTATTTGATAATAATACGGGGCTGACAGTAACAACCGAAGTAGTTGAGGTATCTGTGCATCCTCCTGATTCCACCAGCCTTCTAAACCAGGTAGTGGTGGTCAAATTTACAGGTGAATAATTCTTCCCATTGCTTATTCCATTGGCAATACTGTAACCGGAGTTTGCTCCAACGGTGGAATTCAACCAGGTGTAATTGTAATTACTGTTTCCTCCTGTGGGAAGCGAACCCATGATAAAAGCCGGTGTGGATCCTGCGCAAATATTCTGTGTGCCGTTTGAGCTATTATTAAAGATGAACGGGTTCACCGTAATTTTAATATTAGTTGAAGTATCAATTGCACATACTCCTGAAATCACGGCCCTTCTGAACCAGGTAGTAGTGGTCAATGCTGATGGTTGATAATATAAAGTGCTGTCGTTGTTGCCTGCATTTGTAAAACCTGAGGTCGGAGATGTTGTGCTCTTTAACCACCTATATAGATAAGTCGCACCATTTCCACCTGCCGGAATGGATCCGTTTAAGGGAGCAGAAAAAGCGTTTCTGCACAGTGTTTGCGCTCCGGATACCGAGTTATTGATAATGGGAGTGCTGATGGTAACAGAAACTGCGATTGCAAATGAGGTATCTGCAACCAAACCGCTAATAACAATTCGTGAGAACCAAGTTGAAATTGTTAAAGGACCGGGATAATAATTTTGCCCGTTATTTGTGCCCAGAGCCGGAGAAAATCCTGTGGTTGCACTTGTGGTTGAACTCAACCATAAATACGAATTGGTTCCTAAAATTCCTCCGGTCGGTATTGTTCCGAATAACGGTGCCGGGTTAGAACCTGAACAAATATTCTGCGATGGCGTACTGATGATATTGTTCGCAAAGGTTCCGTTGACCGAAACACCCACTGCCAACGAAGTATCCACACAGTTGCCTGAAATTACGATCCTGCGGAACCAGGTTGTTACCATTAAAGCAGGCGAAGTATAATTTTGTGTATTATTGATACCGCTTGCAACTATGAATCCGGCCGTTCCGCTTGTAGTTGATTTGAGCCATAAATAAGCGTAAGTTCCGCTGCCTCCGGTCGGAATAGATCCTGTAAATTGGGCCGGAACCGTTCCGGTAAAGATCGACTGTGTACTTCCTACTTGGTTATTTAAAATAGCAGGGGTTATTATAATGTCAACTGCTGAGCTTGTGTCTTTACATCCGCCCGAACTAACCAACCTGCGATACCATGAGTTGATCACATTGTTTGAAGGAATATAATTTTGTCCGGTTGAGGTTCCGTAAACAACATTGAATCCGGATGTTGAACCGGTATTCGAATTTAACCAGGAATAAGTGAACAAACCATTTCCACCTGTTGGCAACGAACCGGTAATCTGGCCTGGTGCCGATCCCGAACAAATGGTTTG
>JBIOHI010000004.1:0-25156 GCA_044448845.1 Bacteroidia bacterium | reverse complement strand
TTATATGCGGATTATTTATTTGCTTGTTTCTCGTTGGTATTGAATAAAGAACTGATCGACCCGAATTCGGTGACATTTCTTATCGCATCGGCAAAAAGATTGGCCACCGAAAGTACCACAATTTTCCTGCTTTCTTTTTTCAAAGGAATAGTATCACAAACCACCAGTTCATCTATACATGAATTTTCCAGTGTTTCGTATGCCTTTCCCGAAAGTACCGGGTGTGTGCACATGGCGCGAACACTCAATGCTCCTTTATCTTTGAGCATTTGTGCCGACTTGGCCAGTGTATTTCCGGTATCAATGATATCATCGATCATGATCACATCTTTTCCTTTCACGTCACCTATCAAAGTCATTGAAGCGATCTCATTCGCACGTTTTCTTTCTTTATCACAGATTACCATGTCGAGATTCAATGCCCTGGCGAATGCGCGGGTACGGTTTGAAGAACCCATGTCAGGCGAAGCCATGATCAAATTCGACTCCTTTAATTTACGGATATAAGGGATAAAGATCACGGATGAATCCAAATGGTCAACGGGTATCTCAAAAAATCCCTGAATTTGCGGAGCGTGAAGATCCATAGTCATTATACGGCTTGCTCCCACTGCCATCAACACATCGGCAACCACTTTCGAACCTATGGAAACCCGTGGTTTGTCTTTCCTGTCCTGCCGGGCCATTCCGAAATAAGGAATTACCGCGGTGATGTAATGAGCCGAAGCGCGCTTGGCGGCATCGATCATCAAAAGCAGTTCGAGTAGGTTATCGGCATTGGGGAAAGTGGACTGGATCAAAAAAACATCGCAACCTCTTACCGACTCGTTGATGCTCGGCTGAATTTCCCCGTCACTGAACTGGGAAACCGTTAGATCTCCAAGCGGCTTGCCAAATGCAGCAGCGATCTTCTCGGCAACGAACCGTGAATTCCTGCCTGAAAATAATTTTACCTCGTTGTGTGGCGACATCTCTTGAAATACCTGTAGTTAAAAATTGCCGGTACGCCCGGCAATCTTATTCGTTGTCCGACTAGGGCTCGAACCTAGACTTTTCTGGACCAAAACCAGATGTGTTGCCAGTTACACCATCGGACAAAATGGCTCGCCCGTTTCGGTACGAGCAGGGATGCAAATGTAAGGCATGAAAATAATATTGCAAACTCGTTTGAAAATATATTTTTTGAAGGAATAGGATTGAGAATGAGTGCAAAGAATACCTAACGGTAAACTCTTTTCAGCATCAGTTCTTTTTTAGGAGCAATAACGAGCGGAACTTTTTCAACCGTCACCGAGCTCGTGTCCAAACCGAAAGCCTTCACTTCGGTGAGTGCAAACCGGTCGAACAAATAATACAATTGCATGATGGTGCGCTCGTATATCGGTAATTCATTTTCGTTCGACATGTGCCTTTGCAAAACAACGAAGCGAAAATCGCCCATGATATTTTGTTTGCTAAGGGAAGCATAACGCGAGGTCACATCCACTTCCTGGTTCTTCATCAACTCTTCCACCACCTTGCGAAAATAAAAATTGATCTTTTGTTCTACCCGAAAACCGAGATTGAATTCGATCTTGATCACATCCTGCGGAATAATAAAATCCACTTTGTATTCCATCGTGTATGGTTTGTCATCCACGTGAATATGCACAAACCAATAGATATCCGCACGTTTCGGTTGCTTCTGCAAAATAGAATATATCACTTTCGATTCCACTTCCATGAGCAGATCGGCACTGGTAAGGTAAACCAGGTGTGTAGCCATTTTTGGCACTGACGAATCGTGGCTGAGCTCCTGTAAAATAGGGAGGTAATCGCGGAGATTCACAAATTCGGTTAAACGGTTTTTGATCTTTCGACCTTTAAACCAAACCCACATGACAACGGTAAAACAAAGGCCGATCAGTATAGTTACATATCCTCCATGAACAAACTTCATCAGGTTGGCTATCAAAAAAGAAAGTTCAATCGAGAGATAAACCAGGAGAATTAGATAGATTAATATTTTCGGTGTTTTGATCTTAACCAAATAATAAGAAAGCAAAATGGTTGTCATCAACATCGCTAGAGTGATGGCCAATCCGTAGGCTGCTTCCATATTCGATGATTTCTGAAACAACAGAACCACCCCGATGCAACCGATACACAAAATATAATTTGCACTCGGCACATACAGCTGACCTTTGGTTTCAGTTGGATATTTCACGGTAACTTTCGGCCAGATGTTCAGGCGAAGCGCTTCCGATATCAAAGTGAATGAACCGCTGATGAGCGCCTGGCTGGCGATAACAGTAGCACAAGTGGCGACAAAAATTCCTATAATCAGAAACCAGGGCGGCATAATGGAATAAAAAGGATTCACATCATTCAATATTTTTCCTTCGTGTAATAAAAGCCAGGCACCTTGTCCCATGTAATTTAATACCAGTGCAATTTTCACAAAGATCCAACTCACCCTTATGTTTTTTCTTCCACAATGCCCGAGATCGGAATATAAAGCTTCTGCCCCGGTGGTGCAAAGAAAGACTGCACCAAGCAACCAGAATCCTTGCGGGTAATGAACCAATAAGTTATATCCGTAATAAGGATTCAAACAATACAGCACCTGCGGATGATGCATGATAGAAACTGCACCCAAAACCGCCAGCATCGAAAACCAGATCAACATCATAGGCCCGAATGCCTTGCCCACCAAGCTTGTTCCTACACGCTGAACAAGGAACAAAGTGGTAATGATTACAAGTATTATCGGAACAGTTGGAATGTCAGCGTATACGATTTCCAATCCTTCCACTGCAGAGGCAACTGAAATGGGCGGAGTAATGATACCGTCAGCGAGCAGAGCACAACCACCTATGATAGCCGGGAAAATCAGAAATGGTTTTCTCCTTCTGATCAATGCATATAAGGAGAACACCCCGCCTTCCCCGTTGTTATCCGCCCGAAGGGTGATAATGATATATTTAAAAGTGGTTTGAAGAGTGAGCGTCCAGAAAATGCAGGACAGCGCTCCGTAAATGAGATCTTTTGAAATTACTTTGTCGTTGATGATGGCCTTTACCACGTAAAGTGGCGAAGTGCCAATGTCTCCATAAATGATTCCAAGTGCGATGATAAGCCCTGCGACACTAAGCTTTTGCGTGGTGGTATGATGCCCTCTCAACAAATCAGAAATTTAAGCGAATGTAAAAATATAAATTTAGCAATTACAAATCAAAAATTTAAAATGCGGTTTCGGCTATGAAATGTAAACGCATGAGTTGAAGATCGTCCTTGGTCAATTCGGCACCGTATTCTTTAATGGCGTCTTCCAGTGAATCGGTTTGTTTCTTCCGGAAATATTCCATGATCTCTTTTTCCATTTCTTCATCCACCACATCTTCGATATAAGGTTCCAAATTGAGTTTTGTACCCGAAAAAATAATATTCTCTATTTCCTTGAGCAATTCTTCTCGTGTCATTCCCTGCGAACGGGCGATATCATCAAGTGCGGATTTTTTATCCACGTTGGTGATGATGGCAATTTTCTTGGCTGATTTATTCACTACGCTTTTCACCACAAAATCTTCAGGTCGTTCGATTCCGGTTTCGTCTATATACTTTTTGATCAGTTCAACAAACTGCTTCCCGAATTTGATCGCCTTGCTTTTATTCACCCCTATTACTTTGGACAGTTCATCAATGGTGATTGGATACTTCATTGCCATCTCTTCGAGGGAAGGATCTCCAAAAATTACATAGGGAGGCAGATTCATCTGCTTGGCAACTTTCCTGGTGAGGTCTTTTACCATATCAAATAAAACCTCATCAAACACATTTTCCACTTCCACATTCGAATCATCAGCTTCCAGGTACCGCTCGAATTTCTGATCGATAGCGATCTCAAACTTGGTGGGTTTCTTTAAAAATGCAAATCCTTTTTCGCTCAGGTTGAGCAAACCATAATCTTCAATGTTTTTTACAAGGTAACCATTCAGCAGTAACGCCCGCAAAATGGATTTCCAGTAAATATCATCGTGTCCTTTTCCCTTTCCGAACCACTCCAGTTTGTGATGACTGTTGAGCGTTACATCGTGCGATTTTTTACCGACCAGCACATCCACGGCATGTTTCAAATTATTTTTTCCGTTGAAGGCGAGCACGGTGTTCAAAGCAAGAAGAGCCGAGTCTTTTTGATCTTCTCTTTTCTTTGGATGGCGGCAATTGTCACACATCTTATTGCAACCTTTGTCGTCAAACTCTTCCCCGAAATAGGAAAGCAGGAATTTCCTGCGGCACGAAGAAGTTTCGGCAAACGCCTGCGTTTCGAAGATCAGCAATTCCCCAATCTCGCGCTCGGCAACCGGTTTGTCCTTCATAAATTTTTCCAGCTTCTCAATGTCGGCAGGATTATAGAACAAAAGACAATCGCCTTCCAGCCCGTCACGGCCTGATCTCCCGGTTTCCTGGTAATATCCTTCAATACTTTTAGGGATATCATAGTGGATCACGAAGCGAACATCCGGTTTGTCAATTCCCATTCCGAAAGCGATGGTTGCCACGATCACATCGGCATCTTCCATCAAAAAAGCATCCTGGTTGGCAGCACGTGTTTTCGAATCGAGGCCGGCATGGTATGGCAAAGCTTTGATCCCGTTCGCTTTTAAAACCTCAGCGATCTCTTCCACTTTCTTTCGGCTGAGACAATAAATAATCCCGGATTTATGTTTGCGGGCATTAATGAACTGAACGATCTCTTTGAGTGTATCGCCTTTTTTTGCTTTTGGCCTGATCTCGTAATACAGGTTTCCGCGGTTAAAGGAAGATTTGAAAACCACTGCATCGTTCATCTGAAGATTTTTCTGAATATCGCTTTGAACTTTGGGAGTGGCGGTGGCGGTAAGCGCCATCATTGGAACATCCTTGATGGCTTTGATCATTTGCTTGATCCTACGGTACTCCGGCCTGAAATCATGTCCCCATTCGGAGATGCAGTGCGCTTCATCCACCGCAACAAAGGAAACATTGATGGATTTGAGAAAATCAATGGTCTCATCTTTCTTCAAAGTCTCAGGAGCGATATACAGCATCTTGGTATTTCCTTCCGATACATCTTTCTTCACGGTGGTGATGTCGGTCTTTGAAAGGGACGAATTGATAAAGTGTGCCACATGCTTTGTGCTGAATGCCCGGATCTGGTCAACCTGGTTCTTCATCAGCGCGATGAGCGGGGAAACGATAATAGCCGTTCCGGGCATCATTAAAGCCGGAAGCTGGTAGCAAAGCGATTTGCCTCCCCCGGTTGGCATAATAACAAAGGTGTCTTTACCCGACAAGAGGTTTTTAATGATCTTTTCCTGCTCTCCTTTAAAACTGTCGAATCCAAAAAACTCCTGGAGACAATCTTTAACACTTTTCTTACCTGTGTTCATACATTAATTTTTTTATACTTACTTTTAATACCTGTGATCATAATTACTTTTGTAAAAAGGGGCACGAAGTTAATTAAATTTTGAATTTTGAAAAATTGATATTTTAAATCTTACTTTGCGCTTGAAAAGATATAAAAAAGGATTGACTAAAAAAGAAAATTTATTTTTTGTGTCTTTGACAATTACTTAATGGACAAAAACAAAAACAATTACGCCATTATCATGGCAGGCGGAATCGGTACCCGGTTCTGGCCATTCAGCCGAAGTTCTTTTCCCAAACAATTCCTTGACATACTTGGCACCGGCAAAAGTTTGCTGCAACTGACGTATGAGCGTTTTTTAAAAAATTTCGAGAAGGATAATATCTTCATTGTTGCCAACCAGGCTTACACTCCGCTCATTGAACAGCAAATTCCCGGTATTAAAAATGATTGCATTCTTGAAGAACCGGTGGCAAAGAACACTGCTGCCTGCATTGCATATGCGATCACCAAAATTCATAAAGCGAATACTCATGCCGTTTGCGTGGTTGCTCCTTCCGATCACCTGATCCTCGATGAAGAAAAATTCAACGAGAATATTTTTCACGCCATGCATCATGCTAAAAAACATGAGGCTCTGATCACACTTGGGATCCGTCCCAGCCGGCCAGATACAGGTTACGGTTATATCCAGTATGTCGAAGATAAAAAAACAGAGGACAATATTTTTAAAGTAAAAACATTCACTGAAAAACCTTCGCTCGAACTTGCCCGCACTTTTGTTGAAAGCGGTGACTTTTTATGGAACGCGGGGATATTCATCTGGAGTTGCTCTGCCATTAAAAACGCCTTCAAGGCACACATGCCCGAGATGTATGCACTTTTTAAAGAAGCCTCCAAACATTATTTCTCTTCCGAAGAAAAAAAGACCATCCAGTCGGTGTATGAGCGATGCCGTTCCGTTTCCATTGATTATGGCATCATGGAAAAAGCTTCCAATGTTTATGTGATTCCGGCTGATTTCGGCTGGTCGGATCTCGGAACCTGGACCTCGCTTTATGAAAATTCTTCGCACGATTCCAATCACAACGTGATTCGCGGAAAACAGATCATGATGTACGACACTCATAATTCTATTATCGCTTCAGGCCATAAGAACGGTGCCAAATTAATTGTGGTGAAAGGCATCAGTGACCTCATCATCGTTGACACACCTGATGTTTTGCTTGTTTGCGATAAATCCAAAGAACAGGAAGTGAAACAGATCGTTACCGATATCCATATCAAATTTGAAGATAAGTTCAGTTAACATGACTGAAAAAATATCCTTTTTAAAAAATGGTGATACGGTTGCCATTGCAGCTACCGCAAGGAAAATAAATCCTGAAGAAATTCAGAACTCCTTCAAAATCTTTTCTTCGTGGGGATTGAAAGTAAAAACGGGCAAAGAACTTTTTTTATCCGAAAACCAATTTGCAGGAAGCGATGCAGTACGGACAAAATATTTTCAAAAGTTGCTCGATGATAAAAAAGTGAAAGCGATCTTTTGCGCACGTGGCGGTTACGGAACGGTAAGAATTATTGACAAACTCAACTTTAAAAAATTCTCACACAATCCAAAATGGATCGTTGGTTTCAGCGACATCACCGTTTTACATTCGCATATCCAACATCATTTTAAAATGGAAACAATACACAGCGCAATGCCTTATAATATGCAGGTTTCGATGGCTGATGAAGAAAGCATTGAATCGCTGAGAAAAATACTTTTCGGGGAGAAAGTGAATTATTCTTTTGAAAGTTCACCGCTGAATAAAAACGGAAATGTGAAAGGAAAATTAGTTGGCGGCAATCTTTCGGTGCTATACAGTTTGCTTGGTTCGGATTCGGATATCAATACCAAAGGAAAAATTTTATTCCTCGAAGACCTTGATGAATATTTGTACCATATCGACCGGATGATGATGAACCTGAAACGGAACGGGAGGCTGAAAAAACTTGCGGGGCTGGTGGTTGGGGCGATGAGCGAAATGAAAGACAACACGATCCCTTTCGGGAAAAATGCGTACGAAATAATCGCGGAACATGTGAAAGAAAATGATTATCCCGTTTGCTATGGATTTCCTGCCGGGCACGAAAAAAGAAACCTCGCGCTGAAGCTTGGAGCCAAGGTGAATCTGAAAGTAAAAAAATCAAATTGTGAACTTTCTTTCGATTGAACTGTATACCGCTTTATACTTTCAATTACTTTTTTTTTCATTCATTTCGTCTAAGGATTGACCTTCAGAAAACACGACAGAAAATGTGTTGAACTTTGTTGAGCCGGGAATTGCAAGCATATCACAAGTCACGCGCTTTCTGCCGGCTTCGTCCGCGTGACGGCTTGATATGCGCGGGATAGAGTTCAACTTACATTTTCAAGTGTTTTATGGCAGTCTTGATTTTTGGGTTCTTCTTTATCAAGAAAAAAGAACGAAAAAAATTATTTTAATCGCCAGAGATTATTCAATGAATAATTTGATACCTTCGCAAAATACTATTCGGGGTGTAATCCCGATATTCATCGGGATAAACTCCGCTGGTATCACACCTAAAATAAAATTAATAAAAGCAAAAAAATAAGTTCGGGATGTATCACGCTAAGGCGTGACTGGCATCGCGGCAAGAAAAAAAGAAAATTGATATTATTCGGGGTGTAGCGTAGCCTGGTATCGCGCCAGCATGGGGTGCTGGAGGTCGCAGGTTCAAATCCTGCCACTCCGACTAAACAGTTTTTGATTTATAAAATTAAACCGGAGGTCGTGGTTCCCTGTCTGCCGAAGCTTTGCAAAGCCAGTGTTCGGCAGCGCAGGCAGGAAATTCTGCCACTCCGACAAAATATATTGAGTGACTTAAAAACTCAATTTTGAAAAAATTAATACTCACATTGGTATTATTATTTTCCTTCACCTTCTTTTGGTGCGGTTGTAATAATGAACGCCTTTGCCCCAACCCGAATGCAAAAGTTTTTTTAGTATATAGGGATAATTACATTCCTTATCAGGGAAATGAAAAATTAAAGTTTCTTCATAATAATTTGGATACACAAATTTTTATTGGGCAAAGCAAAGAAACTTACTATACCACCGAGGGAGCATCCAATGATGGCGAATGTCCCAAAGATTACGAAGATGTAAGAGTAAAATTTTTAAACCAAACGACTAATGATATTTTTACTTTGGCTTATGAAAGAGCCAAAACTATGTTCTCACCAAATCCATCACAGGGATATTCTGATAATTTATATACGTATTATAAACTAACTTATAAAAATAAGACTTATTCAACAGAGTATTACAATTCAAACTACAATCAGGTATTCATAAATAATGTAGGTTACATTGGCGTTGCGTATATCGGTACCGATTCAACTTCAAATTATGTCGCCTACAGATGGGGAAAAGGAATTTTACGCATACGAGTTAATAATGAAAACTGGGATTTGATACCTTGAAGTTTTTTCTAAAAAACTACTACCCCAAATTTCCTTTTTTTATTTTCGTTCAGGTTTTTTTATATTTCGCCATTAATTTTTTTTCATAACCTCATCATTACACCCGGATCAATTTAATGTTAACCCTTAGATTTAAAGCACTCGAGACGGTTCAGAACCGCAAACCTGTGCAAGTATCTTCACCATCCAACAAAGTTTCCAATTATTTTAACAGCAACGTGTTCAGCGAAACTGCCATGAAGGCGTTCCTTTCGAAGGAAGCATACCAGGCTGTTCAAAACGCCATCAAGAAAGGCGATAAGATCGACCGTGCCGTTGCTGGTCAGGTTGCCTCGGGAATGAAAGACTGGGCGATCAATAAAGGAGCGACTCATTACACGCACTGGTTTCAGCCGCTCACGGGGGCTACTGCCGAAAAACACGATGCGTTTTTTGAACCGAAAGAGGACGGGCATTCGATGGAAAAATTCACCGGTGATGCGTTGGTGCAACAGGAACCTGACGCTTCGAGTTTCCCGAGCGGTGGTTTGAGAAATACATTTGAAGCACGCGGTTACACGGCATGGGATCCATCCTCCCCGGCTTTCATCATGGAAAGCCAGAACGGGAAAACACTTTGCATTCCGACCATTTTTGTTTCCTATACCGGTGAAGCACTCGATTACAAGTCTCCGCTGTTGAAGGCATTGCATGCCATGGAGAAATCAATTGTGGGTGTGTGCTCCACCTATTTTGATAAAAATGTAACCAAAGCTTTTGCATCCCTCGGTATCGAGCAGGAATATTTTATCATTGATGAAGCTATGTATCTCGCAAGACCTGATCTGATGCTTACCGGCAGAACTCTTATTGGTCATGCGCCCGAGAAAGGCCAGCAGCTCGAAGATCATTATTTCGGTTCCATTCCATCACGGGTTTATGATTTCATGCTCGATTTTGAGGTGGAATCTTACAAGCTCGGAATTCCTTTGAAAACGCGACACAACGAGGTTGCTCCCGGGCAATTCGAATGTGCACCGATGTTTGAAGAAGTGAACCTCGCGGTGGATCACAATCAGTTATTAATGGACGTGATGGAAAAAGTTGCCGAACGCCATGGCTTAAGAGTGTTGCTCCATGAAAAACCTTTTGCCGGAGTGAACGGTTCGGGTAAACACAACAACTGGTCGCTGATCACGAACACCGGAGTAAATTTACTTTCACCGGGAAAAACCCCGGAGACCAATCTCCAGTTCCTTACATTTTTCATCAACGTTATCAAGGCGGTTTACGAACACGCCAATTTATTAAGAGCAAGCATTGCTTCGGCAGGCAACGATCACCGGCTGGGCGCCAACGAAGCTCCGCCTGCTATCATGTCGATATTTATTGGCTCCCAACTCACCGCAGTGATCAATCACCTCATCCAAAACACCACTGCCGATAAATCAAAGAATAAGATCCGTTCGTCTATCGACATCAATAAAATTCCCGAGATATTATTGGATAACACTGATCGCAACCGCACTTCTCCGTTTGCTTTCACCGGGAATAAATTTGAGTTCCGAGCTGTTGGATCTTCGGCCAATTGCGCCAGCGCGATGATCGTTCTGAATACCATCGTTGCCGACCAGTTGAATAAATTCAAAGCCGAAGTGGATTCGATGATCAAAAAAGGAAGCAAAAAAGAGGAAGCCATTTTAAAAGTGCTGAGAGAATATGCCGTGTCTTCAAAAAATATTTTATTTGAAGGAAACGGTTACAGCGAAGAATGGGTGAAGGAAGCCAGGAAACGCGGACTGTCGAACATCAAAACCACACCAGAAGCGCTGAACGCATATATTTCGCCAAAATCGAAAAAGCTTTTTTCGAACAACCATATTTTTACCGACCGCGAACTGGATGCCCGTTACGAGATCATGCAGGAAAATTATGTGAAGAAACTCGACATCGAGGCAAAGATCATTTCGCAGCTTGCCGTATCCCATGTGATACCTGCTTCGCTTGAATACCAGCATAAGCTTAGCCAGAACGTGGCTTCCTTAAAATCCATTGGCATTTCAAAAACCAGTTATACAACCCAGATCAAACTAATCCATGAAATTTCGAAGAATGTAAAAAACATTAATGACTGCGTGGAGAAGATGTACCTTGAGAGTAAAAAAACTCACCGGGCGTCCTCTACACACCTGTCGGCACTGGCTTTCTGTACCAAAGTCAAACCTTTGTTTGACGAGATCAGGCAGAGCAGTGACGCCCTGGAGTTCATTATTGAGGACGACCTGTGGAAGCTCCCAAAATACAGGGAACTTTTATTCGTTAAATAATTTTATTATTGTTGAAATAATTTTGGAATCTTGTTTTATCGCTATACAATGAAAAAACTGGTTGGTCTGGGAGTCATTTCCACGCTTTTTGGAGTGATGATATTAGTAAATGCCTGCTCTAAGAAGGGAACTATGGCGGCTGCCCGAGAGGCTTTTACAAAAAAAGAATATTCCTTTGCCGGTGAGAATTACCGCGCAGTTTACAGTAAAACCAAAAACAAGGAAGAGAAAAATGAAGCCTGTTTTAAAACAGCCGAATGCTACCGCTTGTCGAACGACATGAAGAATGCAGAGAACTGGTTTCGTAAAACGGTAAAAACCGATTCCAAAAATTCCGAAGCCTTGTTCAAACTGGCACAGGCACTCAAGTCCAATCACAAATTCACCGAAGCCATTGTTGAATTCAATAATTATAAAAAACAGAATCCGGCTGATGCGGCAGAAGCCGATAAGCAGATCAAAGGGTGTGAACATGCGCTGAAATGGAAAAATGAAAAAACCCGCTACATCATCGAAAATGTGAAAGCACTTAACTCCAAGTGGAGTGACTTTGCACCGATGTGGTATAAAAAAGATCAACTGTATTTTTCTTCCGACCGCGATAAAGGCGTAAACAGTAAAATGTATGGATGGACGGGAAATCAGTTTGCCGATTTATACGTGGTTACTTTTAAGGTGGATAAGAAAAATCCTAACGATATCCGGTGGGGAATTCCTGCTCTGGTTGATAAAGACAAGCTGAATACCCCATTCAATGATGCCACGAATTGTTTCGATGCCAAATTCTCCACCATTTATTATACGCAATGCAACGGTAGAGAGGGAAAAGGGAAATATTGCAATATATACATGGCGACTGCTTCCGGAACTGAATGGACCGATCCACAAATCCTGAATTTTTGCACGGATTCATTTACAAGCGGACATCCAAGCCTGACAAAAGATGGGCAGATTCTCTATTTTTCTTCTGACATGCCTGGAGGTTACGGAGGGAAAGATTTGTATTATGTTACCTATTCTAAAAGAAGTAAATCGTGGGGCGACCCTGTAAACCTCGGTCCTGTGGTGAACACCCCGGGAGATGAAATGTTTCCTTTCATTCACGAGGACGGAACGCTCTATTTTTCATCCAATGGCCACATCGGGCTTGGTGGAGTGGATATTTTTTACACCAAAGGTGCGGGAACCGACTGGAGCGAACCGATCAATATGAAATCGCCTATTAACTCAGGTGGCGATGATTTTTCCATTATCCTTTCAAAAGATAAGGAGAACGGATACTTTTCTTCCAACCGTGAAGGAGGAAAAGGCCAGGACGATATTTACCGGTTTCACATGGTTCCGCTTAAATTTACCTTGCGTGGAGTTGCCCGCGACAGTAAGACCAAAGAGATATTGCCAAACACCGAACTGACCATCACAAATAGTTTCGATGCGGATAAATTAGTTATTAAAACTGATAAGGCCGGTTCTTACAAAATTGACCTGAGAGCACACACTGATTATGAACTTTTCGGCACGCACGAAGATTATTATAACAGTAAGCTCGAATTTCAAACCACCAAACCTTATGAATTATCCATGGACCTGGTGCAGGATTTCCTGCTCGAACCGATCGATATAATGGGACAAATAAAACTGGAGGGGATTTATTATGACCTGGATAAGGCAGACCTTCGTCCCAAGTCGAGAGATGTGTTGGATTCAGTCGTGATATGGATGAATACTTATCCCAAGTTAAGGATCGTTTTAGGTTCGCATACCGATTGCCGGAGTGATTCGGTTTACAACATGGGGCTTTCGCAAAGGCGTGCCGATTCTGCTGTGAATTATATCGTGAGCAAAGGCATTGACCGCGAACGGATCGTGGCAAGAGGTTACGGAGAAACCATGCTGGTGAACGACTGCGCTTGTGAAGGTTCATGGATAAAAAGAAAATGTACCGAAGAAGAGCACCAGATGAACAGGCGTACCACCATCCAGGTTTTGGACTTGAAATTCATTCCAAAGAACAAACAGGAAATGAAAGCCGTCCCCAACATCGAACAGACCCCGGAAGAAGGAAAGAAGGCCGGTGATAAGAGTGCCAAGCCTTTGAAGAAATAGGCCGGCTCAGTTTCAAAAGTCATTCGTTTTAAATGATTGCTTCTTTTTATTTGATTTTAATTTCCTGTTAAACTCAATTGCCATTCTTTTTTATTTAATTTGAAGTTCGATTTATGGCAGTACGGAATTTTTTCGCCTTTCTTTTTTTGTTATCCGTTTCCTTTTTGCAGGCGCAGGAGGTCAAACCCATGACCCAGCTCGACTTTGATATCGAGAAAGCGCAAAAGACCTTTGATGGAAAAAGATACAACACGGCCGCCAATCAATACCAGCGGCTTTACAAGCAGGTGAAAAATGAAGAGCAAAAACAAAAGATGCTTTTCATGATTGCAGAGAGCTACCGCAAATCGAATAATTTCAAAAAAGCATTTAGCTGGTACGACCAACTGGTGAACTCAAAATATCCTGACCCGAGAGTGATCTATTCCTATGGATTACTACTGAAAAATTTTGAACGATACGATGATGCAAACCGTGCCTTTTATGATTTTCTTTTCGAAGTACCGGATGATGCGGATGCAAAAAGAGAAATGCAATCCTGCCAGCAATCGATGAACTGGAAAGCCAATCCGAAAAAATTCACAGTTAAAAATGTGGAGGAGTTGAATACGATCTATTCTGATTATTCCCCGTTTTTTGTCCTTGATAAATTGTTCTGGTCTTCTTCACGTCCCGAAGCAACAGGAAATGAAATATTCGAATGGACCGGCCAGAAATGTTCTGATATTTTTGAAAGCGGAAAAGCCGGCAGCGGCTGGACAAAACCGAATAATGTGAAAGGTAAGATCAATACCAATTCAAACGAAGGGGTTGCGTGGGTTGACTCGGCAAAGACCACCATGTATTATACCTTGTGCAATGGTGCCGATGGAAAAGGAGTGAGTTGCAAAATCTATGTTTCGTATTTTCAAAACAATGCCTGGATCGCTCCTAAAGTTTTACCTTTCTGCTCCGATTCCTTTTCATGCGGACACCCAGCCATGAGTCCCGACGGGAAAAAATTATTTTTTGCAAGCGACATGGCCGGCGGTTATGGAGAGAAGGACATCTACTACATTTCTTACGATCCTGTAACAGATAAATGGGGAAAGCCGGTAAACCTGGGTCCCCGGGTGAATTCAAAAGAAGATGACATGTTTCCGTTTGTTGATGAAAATAATGTGATCTATTTTTCGTCAAAAGGGAGAACAGGAATGGGCGGTTTGGATATTTTCAAAACACAGGATTCAGCGGGAACTTTTACTGCGGCTGTAAATCTTCAGTACCCGATCAATTCGGGCGGAGACGATTTCGGGATCAGTTTCGTTCCTAAAAGCCAGCAAAATTTAAAAGACCCCGTTGCGTATTTCTGTTCGAACCGCGAAGGCGGAAAAGGGGATGACGATATTTATTCCATCACGGTGAAACCCTATATTTTTATTGTTAAAGGAAAAGTTTTTGATAAGGAAATGAACACCGCGATGGCCGATGCTACCGTTAGCTTGCTTGACAGTTCGGCAACACCGGTGTTTTCCATCAAGTCGAATGCGAAAGGAGAATTTTCGGCCGAGCTCCCGTTGAATAATAAACTTACCCTGTTCGCAACCTTCCCCAAATATTTCAGAAGCACCGATATATTAATTTCCAGTTTGAATATTTCAAAAGATTCAACGCTCGAAGTAAACATTCTTCTTGACCCGATGCCTGCGGAGGATTATGATTTTACCTTGAAAGGCGTTTATTATGATGTTGATAAATGGGACCTGAGGCCTGAATCAAAAAAGATCCTCGATTCGCTGGTGATCATTCTCAACATGAATCCCGGAATGGTTATCGAGCTCGGTTCGCACACCGACAGCCGCGCACCGGCAGATTACAATTTAAAACTTTCGCAGAAACGTGCGGAAAGTTGCGTGAATTATTTAGTAGATCATGGTATTGCCAAAGACCGTCTGCTTCCTGTTGGTTATGGAGAAACGCGCCTGGTGAACGATTGTGTCGATGGTGTGGATTGTACCGAAGAACAGCACCAGCAAAACCGAAGAACAACATTCCGTATTTTGAAAACGGATTATAAAAAGAAAAGATAATGAAAGCGCGAATATTTTTTTTGATAGCCGTATTCGTTTTTCAAAATCATATTCACGCCCAAAATATTTTAGAAAAAGACTCTTCAAATTCCATTCGAAAGTTTCAATTTGGAATTGGTGGTTACCTTGGCACACATGAGTTTATTCCTCATCAGCCACTCAAAAACTTGTCGGGATATAACAATGGGTTATTTATAGAAGCTATCTTTAATTTCAATAAAAAAATAAATGGCTCCTTAGATATAAGGTACTTTGAACGAACCGGAGTGATTAATTTCAATGACGGTTGGACACCCGAAGTATTTCAGATAAAAACAAGCGGGTTTGAAATTCCGGTTACTATTTCATATAAGTTTCTTAATAAAGAAAAGAAAGAAATAATCGGTTTTTATGCTGGCGGTGCTTACCAATTTGTGAATTATGAAACTTCTTATGACTTAGACTTGTATGTGTTATATCCAGGAAAACCTACTACCGTACCTTTTCGACATGTGGTTTATTCAAAATCTCTAAATAACTTATCTGCAATTTTGGGTTTAAAAAAGGATTTCAGGTTGACAAGAAAAATTTTATTGCAAATATTTAATGAGTACGATTTTTCATTGAACAAATTCTACATCGAAGATATAACTAACGACCCAATAACATCACGAAACTGGTTTGGAGATTATCATTTTAACTCATTTTGCATCCGGTTGGGCTGTTGTGTGATCCTATAGCATTAACATATTATTTCGTGCCTTTTCACTTTACCTTAAGTTTTCTTTATTTTGCGAATGAATTGAGTTGACCAATGATCTCTGATAAATACATGAAGCGAGGTGTTTCCTCTCAAAAAGAGGATGTTCATGCTGCCATAAAAAAAATTGATAAAGGAATTTTTCCGAAAGCATTTTGCAAAATTGTTCCCGATTACTTAGGTGGCAATGAGAAATTCTGCAACATCATGCATGCGGATGGTGCCGGAACAAAATCATCGCTTGCTTACCTGTACTGGAAAGAAACCGGTGACCTCAGCATCTGGAAAGGAATTGCACAGGATGCCATAGTGATGAACCTCAACGATCTTTTATGTGTCGGAGTGTATGACCACATCGTGCTTTCATCCACCATCGGGAGAAATAAAAATTTAATCCCCGGTGAAATTATTTCAGCGATCATTGAGGGAACGGAAGAATTTATTTCGATGCTCAAAGGATATGGAATAAATATTCATTCAACCGGTGGCGAAACTGCCGATGTGGGCGATATTGTTAGAACCATCATTGTTGATTCCACTGTAACTGCGAGGTGGAAACGTTCACAGATCATCGATAACTCTAAGATAAAAGCAGGTGATGTGATCGTAGGATTTGCTTCTTTCGGTCAGGCAAAATTTGAAAATGAATACAATGCCGGCATGGGAAGCAACGGGCTTACGCTTGCCCGGCATGACGTGCTTTCTCCTTACCATAAAAAATTCTCCGAAAGTTTTGATTCGCTTATACCCGGTGAACTGGTGTACACCGGTAAGTTAAAACTGACTGCCAGGTTGCCCGGTCACAAATTGAACGTTGGTAAAATGCTGCTTTCACCAACCCGAACATTCTCACCGGTTATGAAAGAAATTTTAGATGGTCATTTTTCTTTTATCCATGGAATGGTTCATTGCACCGGTGGGGGACAAACAAAAATTCTTCATTTCGTAGATGAATTAAAGATCGTGAAAGATAATTTGTTTCCGGTTCCTCCTTTGTTTGAAATGATACAACAGCAATCCGGAACCGAATGGTACGAAATGTATAAAGTGTTTAACATGGGCAGCCTCCTTGAGTTTTATACCGATGAAAAGACCGCGGAAAAACTGATCGCAGTGGCTTCAAAAAATAAAATTGAAGCACGGATAATCGGAAGAGTGGAAAAATCATCCAAAAAACAATTGGTCGTTAAATCAGGTAAAGGTGAATTTAACTATTAATTTTTTTGTGAAAACTGAATTTAAAAATTAAAAATGAAAATTCTTGTAACAGGAGGAACCGGGTATATTGGATCACACACGGTGGTTGAATTGCAGCAAGCCGGATACGAGGTGGTGATCATCGACAATCTCGAGAATTCTTCGCCCATGGTAGTGGACCAGGTTGAAAAGATCACCGGCATCCGTCCGCATTTCGAGATCACCGACATACGCGACAAACAGGCATTGGAAAGCATTTTCACCATGTATTCGGATATCAAACATGTGGTACACTTTGCCGCTTACAAAGCCGTGGGCGAATCGGTTCAGTTTCCTTTGAAATATTACGAAAATAACGTAGGCGGATTGATCAATCTGTTGGAGCTGATCCAGAAACATCATATTCTAAATTTTATTTTCTCTTCTTCTTGCACGGTGTATGGCGAGGTTGATCAATTACCCGTGACCGAAGATACACCGGTGGTCAAAGCCAGGTCGCCATACGGAAATACAAAAAAGATCTGTGAAGAGATTCTGATGGATCATTCAAAAGTTTCGAATTTAAGAGTGGTTTCTTTAAGATATTTCAACCCGGTGGGAGCTCATGATTCGGCACTCATCGGTGAATTGCCCTTGGGCATTCCGAATAATTTGGTTCCCTTCATCACTCAAACCGCAATAGGCAAAAGAGATATCCTCACCGTTTTTGGAAACGACTATTCTACCCCCGATGGAACCTGCATCCGCGATTACATACATGTGGTTGACCTCGCCAAAGCGCATGTAAAAGCCATTGAATTTTTAAAAAAAGAAAAACAAAAAGAAAATTTTTCTGTGTTCAATATTGGAACCGGAAGAGGGAATTCCGTGCTCGAAGTGATCAACTCGTTTAAAAAAGTTTCGGGCGAAAAATTGAAATACAAGATCGGGGAACGCAGGCCGGGCGACGTGGTTCAGGTTTACTCATCTTGCACCAAAGCCGAAAAAGAACTGGGATGGAAAGCCGAACGAACGCTGGATGATTGTATGGAAACCGCGTGGAAGTGGGAGCAAAGATTAGCCAATGTGCTGATGTGATAATTTGATGATTAAATTTAAAAGCTAATTGCTAAAATGACAAAGAAAAAAATATTAATTACAGGAGGTGCGGGATTTATTGGTTCTCACGTGGTACGGTTATTTGTAACAAAATATACGGATTACGAAATTTATAATCTTGATAAATTAACCTATGCCGGAAATTTAGAGAACCTAACCGACATTGAGAATAAACCGAATTACCATTTCATCAAAGGGGATATTGTGGATGCGAATTTTCTGGATAAACTTTTTAAGGAGAATAAATTCGACTCGGTTATTCATCTCGCTGCGGAAAGTCATGTTGATCGGAGCATTACAAATCCGAATGAATTTGTGATGACAAATGTGGTGGGAACGGTGAATTTGTTGAACGCTGCAAAGGAGAATTGGGCTGACCTCTCCCCTGACCCCTCTCCAACGGAGAGGGGAGTTGTTCCCCTATTTTATCATGTTTCAACCGATGAGGTTTACGGCAGTTTGCATGATGGTGGTTATTTTTTAGAAACCACTTCGTACAATCCGCAATCACCTTATTCGGCAAGCAAGGCGAGTTCCGATCATTTTGTAAGGGCGTATCACAATACGTATAAATTACCGGTGATGATTTCGAATTGTTCAAATAATTACGGCCCCAATCAATTTCCGGAAAAACTGATCCCGCTCTTTATTAATAATATCAGAAACAACAAACCATTACCGGTTTACGGTAAAGGTGAAAATGTCCGTGACTGGCTTTACGTGGTGGATCACGCACGAGCCATTGATGAAGTTTTTCACAAAGGGAAGATCGGTGAAACGTATAACATCGGTGGATTCAATGAATGGAAAAATCTGGACCTGGTAAAAGTGATCTGCCAGGTGATGGATAAAAAACTGGGGAAACCAAACGGTGAATCTGAAAAATTAATTACTTACGTGACCGACCGGGCCGGTCATGATTTACGCTACGCGATTGATGCAAATAAAATCATGAAAGAACTCGGTTGGAAACCATCATTGCAATTTGAAGAAGGAATAGAAAAAACAATTGACTGGTATCTCGCAAATCAAAAATGGCTTGATGACGTAACAAGCGGAGATTACCAGAAATATTATGAGAAGATGTATGTGGGGAGGTAAGTCACTGGTTCATGGATTATAGTTTATAGATCATAGACATCAGAAATAATAAAGAATATGTTTGATCTTTATTCACGTTTTTTGAACCGATAATTTCTCACTGAATTTTTTCCGAAACCATTTATATTGCACCCTTATTTTAGAGAAAATAGTTGATCGGTTAATAAAGTTGATAAGCATTTGACTTTTCAACCAATCAACTTATCAACCTTATTAACCGGTCAACCAACCACCAACATGAAAGGAATCATCTTAGCAGGAGGCAGCGGCACACGTCTTCACCCGTTAACACTGGCGGTGAGCAAACAACTCATGCCGGTGTACGACAAACCGATGATCTATTACCCGCTCTCGGTTTTGATGCTTGCAGGGATCCGCGAGATATTAATTATTTCTACTCCCCATGATCTTCCGGGGTTCAAAAAATTATTAGGTGATGGAAAACAGATCGGTTGCCGTTTTGAATATGCCGAACAACCCAAACCCGAAGGACTTGCCCAGGCTTTCATCATCGGTGAAAAATTCATCGGAAAAGATAAAATAGCACTGATCCTTGGCGATAATATTTTCTTCAGTTCGGGGTTAAGTCAATTGTTGCTGGAAAATAACGATCCGGATGGCGGGGTTGTTTTTGCCTACCATGTGAGCGATCCGGAAAGATATGGTGTGATCGAATTTGATTCGGACATGAAAGCCATTAGCATTGAAGAGAAACCTCAACATCCAAAATCCAATTATGCCGTTCCGGGTTTATATTTTTTTGACAACGAAGTGGCTGCTATTGCAAAAAAAATAAAACCATCGGCACGCGGTGAACTCGAGATCACCGAAGTAATAAAAGCTTATCTCGAAAAAGGAAAATTAAAGGTTGGCGTCCTTCAGCGCGGTACAGCCTGGCTCGATACCGGAACTTTTGATTCGCTGATTCAGGCCGGGCAGTTTGTGCATGTGATCGAAGAACGGCAGGGACTCAAGATCGGTTGCATCGAAGAGATTGCCTTTAAAAACGGCTGGATCACGAAAGAACAACTCGCCTCCGAAGCAAAAAAATATATCAAGAGCGGATACGGGGATTATTTGATGAATTTAATAAAGTAGTTATTGAGTTATTAAGTTATTGAGTTAATGAAATAATAACTCAATAACTTAATAACTTAGTAACCTAATAACTACAACATGAACCAACAACACGAAGCATTAAAAAAGTTTCCGTCTCAGATCGAATTTGCGGTGAACCACTATTCGGAACACGGATTAAAAGCAGAACAGTTCAGCAATCTTGTTATCGGAGGTCTTGGGGGTTCAGGCATCGGTGGGCGGATTACCCGTTCACTTTTTGTAAACGAATTTCCCATCCCGGTGGAATGCATTGCCGATTATTCTTTTCCGAAATACGTGAATGAAAAAACATTGGTCATACTTGCTTCCTATTCGGGCAATACCGAAGAAACATTGCAGATGTATGAAGAAGTGAAAGCACTCGGTTGTAAGGTGATCGTTTTGACTTCGGGAGGAAAACTGAAAGAACTTGCCGAATCTGATCATTTAAAAGTTTATCAGATTGAAGAAGGGTTTCAACCCCGCATGGCGCTTGGATTTTCGCTGACATATTTGATCCGGGTCTTTGGTGAGTTGCTTGGAAAAGAGGTAAAAACTCCATTGCTTGAAGTAGCTAAAAAATTAAGTAATCCATCGCATTATGAAGAAGATGCTAAACAAGCCTTCCATTCCATCAGGGGAAAGATCGGGAAAAAATTTGTGGTAGTTACCGATGCACTGACCGAACCTTTGGGAATCCGCTTTTGTCAGCAAATACAGGAAAATGCCAAGCACGAATGTTTCATTCATGTGATTCCGGAAATGAACCACAATGTGATCGAAAGTTATTATGGTCAAATGGAAAGCGTTTATTTTTTCATTCATACTAATTTTAACGAACGTGTTGGTTCACGCTTTGATTTTTTAAACAACCTGCTGGAAGTGGAAAACAATAAGATCATTCCCGTGTTAATGGATGAGTTCACGATCAGTTCGGTTTACCAGACCATTCACACCCTGGATTGGCTGTCATTGTATGTGGCCGATTTTAGAAGAGTCGATTCACTGAATGTTCCGAATATCGCGTCCCTCAAAGAATTCTTATCACAGGTTTAAAAATGTCGTTGTTAGGAAATTTATTCAAAAAAAAATTAAAACCTGCCGATGCGGATTTCCGGAATCCCATCACCACCGAATTTCACTCTCACCTGATTCCAGCGATTGACGATGGGGTTAAAACCATCGAGGAAAGCATTGAGATATTAAGAGTGTGGAGCGAAATGGGTTACAAAAAAGTGATCACCACCCCGCATATCCAGGGCGATTTTTTCAAGAACGGGCCGCACAACATTTTACCCGGACTCGAATTACTGAGAAAAAACCTGAAAGAAAAAAATATCCCGATTGAAATATTTGCCGCTGCCGAATACCTCCTGGATGATGTCCTCGAACAGAAAATTGAAACCGGTGAGTTGCTCACCTTCGGAGATAAATATATTTTGGTGGAATTGCCTTTTATGGAAGAACCCCGCAACATGAAAAGCGTTTTATTTGCTTTGCGGGTAAACGGTTTTAAGCCGGTACTGGCGCACCCGGAGCGTTATGGATATATGTCGCGCCAAAAAGAAAAATTCGAAGAATTATTTGACTCAGGAATATTGTTCCAGGTAAATATTTTTTCACTCGTTGGATATTATTCTCCCGAAGTTCAAAAAACTGCCGAATGGCTGATTGAAAAAAAGATGGTGAATATGATCGGCTCCGACACGCATGGAGTGAGACATCTTCCGGTTTTGCAAACTGCAATTGGCAGTAAGAATTACCAGGATATTTGCGGGCTGAAGTTGTTGAACAATGAGTTGTAATAACAGTAGTATTAACTTAGTCTGAGGGTTTTAATTTGTCAAGTCGAAGACTTTCACTATTTTGCACGCTAATATTCGAAATTCATTTCAATGAAAAATATTTTTTTTCCGCTTGCGGCAGTTTTTATATTAACTACTGTTGTCGTTGCACAGCGTTCCAACTGCCCTGTGGCGCCTTTTGTGAATACCATAACCCAGCCTAACGGCAGTTCCATCACGCTTCATCCTTATGGAAACGAAGCGGTGCATTACCTCGAAACTTCCGAAGGTTACACGGTTTTACAGAACAAAGATGGCAATTTTGAATACGCTGTTTTAGGAATTGACGGCAATCTGACAAACTCAGGAATCATTGCCAGTGACAACAATAACATTTCTGTAAAAACGGATCTGCAACAACATTTGCGATACAATGCACAGCAGGTTTCTGCATTGGTGCAATACCACCAAAGCCTGGAAGGGAACCAGGGTTTCGGAAAAACCGGTGCCAATGTTTTTCCGCCCACCGGAACTCACAAGGTGATGGTGTTGCTCATTCAATATCCTGATCTGTTGGCTTCCGTTCCACTGACAAATTTTCAACTGATGTTTAACCAGCCTAACTGGGGAAACACAGGAAGTTTCCATGATTATTATTTAAAAACTTCTTATGGAAGATTGAACCTGACCGTTGATGTTTACGGTTGGTACAAAGCCACCAACGGTTATCTTTACTATAAATCAAATTCTACTGCATTGCTACAGCGCGCTGTTTTTTGTGCTGATTCGGCCGGTGTGGATTTTTCGCAATACGATGGCGATAATGATGGTTACTTAGATGCCGTGATGGTGCTTCATTCAGGAATTGGTGCCGAAGAACAATCGGCACCCAATGCCAATAATTATATCTGGTCGTTCCGTTCCACCTGGAATGGTTCTCCCACTTACAATCACGGCAAAAGAGTTTGGGCTTATGACATGTTTCCGGAAACACGTTTCAGCACCGGCTCGATGATCGGTATCGGAGTGATGACCCACGAGTTTGGGCATATTCTCGATCTGCCTGATCTCTACTCCACTCAATATACGAATGAAGGAGTAGGTGATTACGCAAATATGTCGGGCGGCCCGTGGCTCAACAGCGAACATTCCCCTTGCCTTCACGATGCATGGTCGAGAATGCAATTAGGCTGGCTGAATCCTACAGTCATTAATACACCCGGAACATATACCACTGCGAAGTTTGTTGCCGACAGCAATTTTGCATTCCGGATCAATACTCTTAAACCGAATGAATATTTTCTGATCGAGGCAAGGCAGCCGAAAGGATTCGATCGTTATTTGCCAAGTAAAGGACTTGCCATCTGGCATATCAATTCGAGCATGGCCGGGAAACTTTCGCAACTGGGAAATAATGCCAACAACGATACCTCCAACATGGGAGTCGCGATTTTGCAGGCAGATGGCAAACAAGACCTCGAAAAGAATGCGAACCGCGGTGATGCCGGTGATCTTTATCCTGGATCCACGAATAATCACAATGCCACACCGTACTCAAAACCAAATACCAGTTTGTGCGCGAAAGTTTCTGGTGTGCGGCAATCGTCAGGAATTTATATCACTAACATAACGGTGAATACCGACAGTTCGGTTACTTTCAAATTCGGGGCGCTTCCAAACGCATCTTTCTCTCCTTCCACTAACGGGGCATGTACTCAAGCTCCGATAATTTTTGTGAATAATTCGGTTTTTGCAAAAACCTATCAATGGGATTTTGGTGACGGCACCACTTCGGTGAATGTGAATGATACGCATGCCTATGCAAATGCCGGAAATTATAATGTTTGGCTGAGAGTTTATGATTCAACAGGAGTGATCGCAGATTCAACCACGCAGATCATCCAGGTTTATACCACCCCGGTAGCTTCATTCACTTATTCACGTAAAGGAAATTTTCTTTTCTTTAAGAACACTTCGACCAATGCGCTGAATTACAAATGGACCTTTGGTGGCTACACTGCGTTACAAACCGTCCCGCAGGATTCGCTTAACCTGAAAGATATTCAAACAAACGGAATCATTAATTTTACCTTGATCGCCTTTGGTAATGGAGGCTGCACAGATACCACGCAAACAAACATTGATATTTGGTATTTAGGGAGTGGCTCCGTGAATGCTCATTCCTTTGCAGCAAAACTTGCACCCAATCCCATCGGTGAAAATGCTGTTTTAACTTTTACCTCGCAAACAGAAAATGTATCGGTGGAATTCTACAACATGCTGGGTGAAAGAATTTCAGTCCTCGAAAATACCGCTATGGCTGCGGGAACACACGAAGTTGAAATTTCACGTACACAATTCCCTGCCAAAGGAATTTATCTTATTCGTATCAGTTCTTCCACTCACTCCGAGTACCTCCGGCTGCTGAACCAATAGTTTTAGTATGTGGAATGCATTGCTTGATATTTTATATCCGAAGCTTTGTATAGGTTGTAACCGCAGCCTGGTGAAGAATGAATCATTCATTTGCGGCAAATGCCTTGTGCATTTACCTGAAACCCGGTTCCGTGAAGACCACAACAACATTGCTGAAAAAATTTTTTGGGGAAGAGTTGCCATCGAACACGCCTACGCTTATCTGTATTTCCGCAAAGGGAACATCACTCAAAAACTGTTGCATGAATTAAAATACCACGGAAATAAAGAACTTGGAATTTTTCTTGGAAAATTATTCGGTGAAAAAATTCAGAACCTTGATGAACCAATTGATGCG
>JBIOHI010000003.1:0-25496 GCA_044448845.1 Bacteroidia bacterium | reverse complement strand
ATTGATGCGGTGGCCGCCATCCCTTTGCACGAAAGCAAACTGCGGAAGCGAGGGTACAACCAGAGTGAATTCTTTGCCGAAGGAATTTGCTCGCGGTTAAATATCCCGAACCAAAGCAAATACCTTATTCGTAAAAAAGCAACTGAAACACAGACCAAAAAATCGCGGTTCGAACGTTGGAAAAATGTAGATCAGATCTTTGCACTCACCGATCGGTCTGTTTTCGAAAACAGGCACATCCTGCTGGTGGATGATGTGATCACAACAGGTGCGACTATCGAGGCTTGTGCGCAAACCATTATTCGAACACAAAACTGTAAAGTGAGCGTGGCGAGCATTGCCATCGCATCGCTGAATTGAAAATCAGATTCCGAATATTTTTTTTGAATTCTCTGAAGATATCCCGGCAATTTTTTCGACCGGGATATTTTTGATTTCCGAAAGTTTCCTGGCAACGAGTGGAATGTAGGAACTTTCGTTTCGCTTGCCGCGATGCGGAACTGGCGACAGATACGGAGCATCCGTTTCTAAAACCAAATGTTCCACCGGAATATTTTGAATGGCTTTGTCAAGTCCTGAATTTTTAAAAGTAAGCACACCTCCAATGCCGAGATAGAATCCAAGTTCGATAATCTCGTTTGCTTCTTTTTCATTTCCCGAGAAGCAATGAAAGATCCCACGCAGTTTCGCATCGCTCATTTCTTTAATGATGGAAATAATACCTGCTGTTGAATTTCTGGAGTGAATGATAACAGGCAATTCCATTTCGATCGCCCAGTTCAATTGCTTTTTAAAAGCAGTTATTTGCTGCTCTTTAAATTCAAGTGACCAGTAATAATCCAAACCAACTTCGCCAACCGCATAAAATTTTCTTTTTGAAAACCATTGATGAATAGGTTCCAGGTTCATCTCAAAATTTTCATCAACCGAACACGGGTGCAAGCCCATCATGGGAAAACAATGTGAAGGAAATTCCCAAACCAGGTCGAGCATCGGCTGGATGGAATGCACATCGATATTCGGGAGGAACATCTTCGAAACACCGCAGCTGATAGCACGTTTCACCGTTTCGTTGCGGTCGGCATCAAATTCTTCTGCATACAAATGAGCGTGTGTGTCGGTGAAGGTCATTTCAGACATTATATTTCCTGTTCTTCCATTGCAGTTTTACCGGGAATAAAAAGAAGACCATCGTGGCGAGCGAAATAACAATGCTGTAAAATTCGTACGTCATGAGGTAGTCAAAATTCTTGCGCACCTTCATTTTGTTCTGAAGCAGGTAAATGCTCAAAGATTGCAATGCCACTTTAATAAAATAAATAATGATGGCTAATTTATAATTCAGAACAAACACCACAAAGATGGCAGGAGCAAACACGCCAAACACGGCAAACAACAGCCACCAATAAAAAGGAAGTTCTCGCGCCCCTACGAGCCAGCGTTTGCGCTGGTGCATAAGTTGAAAAAAAGATTTTACCGAAGCCGACTTGTTGATCATTTTTTCATTCAACACATTTTTAGTATGCCATCCTCTCTTTCGCACTTCCTTGTATAATTTATAATCTTCGGTAATGGAAAAATCCAGACTTTCATAACCGCCCACATCAAGATAGGCCTGCTTCAGGATCGCCATATTATTTCCAACAGCCGTGCATTTAAAACCATAGTCCGAAGAAGTTTTCAGCAGCCCCATGAAATACATCCAGTCGATCTCCTGCATCCTGCCCATGTTTCCCTCGTCCTCCACGATGGTGATACCTGAAACAACCGCAGTTTTAGGTTCACTGAAAAAAGAAACGATCTCACGTGCCCAGTTTCTACCCACTGAAATATCTGCATCGGTTATCAGAAATATTTCACCGGTTGCTTTTTGTGCGAGTTGCGCCAGCACGTTGGCTTTCCCTTTTGCCTTTCCCAAATTTTCCGTAATGTTGACCAGGGTGAATTCGTTTTTGTTCTTGATAAATTCATCAATAAATTGAGAAGTTTTATCCTCCGATTTATCGTTCCCGATCAGAACGCGGATCTTATTTTTCGGATAATTCAATTCATCAACTGACCGAAGACAGCAAAGAATATTTTCTTCTTCATTTCGTGCTGCAATAAGAATGGAAATGAGAGGAAGCTCTTCATCACTCAATTCCTTTTTCGGTTGATCGTTTTCAAAATAGATCAATGCAAAAATGTTCAGGAGCTGCACCAAAACGTACAAAGTAAGAATTAGCATGCTGAGATTGAAAAGAGTTTCGGTTACAAGCATCTCATCTTAAAATTATTTTCATTCCAATACTTCAGCATTTCGGGAAGAATGATCCTCAGGTTCTTTTCCGATTTTAAACTGTCGTGAAAAACGATGACTGAACCGGTGCGGGATTTTTTTTTAAGTGTCGTGGTCGATTCATTCACATTAAGCATGGGGTCATAATCCCTGCTCAGCAGGCTCCACATCACGATCCTGTATTTTTTTTTCAATTCATTGATCTGTGAAAGCCTGATCTTTCCATAAGGTGGACGAAAGAGATCGGAGTGAATCACTTCGGCACATTTAGAGACGTTTTCGAAATAAACCTGGTTCTCTGTTTTCCATCCGTTCAGGTGATTGAACGAATGATTTCCCACCGAATGCCCTGCTTTTATGATACTTTCAACCGTGGAAGGAAATTTCACTGCGTTTTCGCCCACGCAAAAAAATGTGGCCTTGGCGCTGAATTTTTCAAGCTGATCGAGAACCCAACCGGTTACTTCAGGGTGCGGGCCATCGTCAAAGGTCAAATACACCGATGATACCTGTGTTGGCATTTCCCAAATTAGCCCGGGAAAGGCAAATTGGAAAATTCGTGGTAATGTGTATTTAAACATTATTTTTGCCAAAATGATGAAAGCGAAAATCGGCATTCTGCTCAAATTTTTGGCATGTTTATTTTTTATTTTTCCGGCACAGACTATTTATGCCCAGAAATATTTTTCCTTACAGGAATGTGTGGATATTGCGATCAAAAATAACATCACGGTAAAACAGCGGGAACTCGGCCGGGAAAGTGTAAAAGCCGATCTCCTGCAAAGCAAACTCGGAACCCTTCCAAACCTCAATGCACAACTTACCAATAATTACAATACGGGGTTTGCCATCAACCCTCAAACTAATACTGCAGCCGGAGATTTAACTTTCCGTAATAATCAGGGTGGTATTTCATCAAATCTGATCTTATTCAATGGATTTCAGCAAACGAATACAATTCGTTTGCAACAAACAAACCTGAAAGCATCTGATCAGGATCTTGAATCCTCAAAAAATACCATCCGTTTAAATGTGGCCAATGCCTATTTACAGGTGTTGATGAATATTGAACTGGATGAACGAAACCGGATGCAATCAGGTTTCACCAAAGAACAAATCATCAAGCAACAAAAAATGTATGATTTGGGGGCTGCCAATAAAGTAAAGCTTCTCCAGCTTAAGGCACAACTTTCAAATGAAGAATTGCTGACCGTTTCCGGGAAAAATCAACTTGACCAATCCTACCTCACGTTGTGGCAACTATTGAATATGGATCCTGACACGGCCAACAGAGTAGTGGTACCCGAAATTGATATTAAAAAAATCCAGGATGAACCGAGAACCGCTTCCGAAATTTATAGAGATTATCTGAATCAAAGCCCGGATTACAAAGCCGCACAATTCCGGGCCCGTGCTGCCGAACTTTCAAAACTGGTTTCGTATGGAGGAAGAAGCCCTCGGATTTCCATGAATGCTTCACTGAGTTCATTTTATTCAACCCAGTCACAGCAAGGCACGGGGTCGACTTCCAACTTACCTTTGTTTTATGGATTTAAAGATCCTGCCGGAACCATTCCAAATATTATTTATATGCCTTCTTATTCAAATTTTGAGATCACTCCTTTTAATGATCAGTTCAATCGTAACCTTGGAAAAGCACTGGGATTCACCATGACCATTCCTTTATTCAACGGTTGGCAGGTAAACACCAATGTTCAAAAATCAAAGATCAACGAATACTCGGCACACCTCACCGAAAAACAAACCCAGAACGATCTCTTCAAACTCATTACCCAGGCTCGCCAGGATTTTAAAGCGGCGCAGAAAAAATACGAGGCAAGCGAGAATAGTTATGATGCGAACAAAGAATCTTTCTCGGTTGCCGAAAGCCAGTTTACACTTGGTGCAATTAATACCACTGATTATTTAAGTATTAAAAATGAATTTCTGAAAGCGCAATCTAATTTCCTTCAATCAAAATATGAATTGCTCTTCAGAAGAAAGGTGTTGGATTTCTACCTTGGAAAACCTTTGAATTAATTTATACAAATCATGGCAAAAAAATCAAATAAGATCATCTGGTACCTCGGAGGCGCGGTGGTGTTGCTCATCATTCTTGTACTCATAGGAAAAAGTGCCGGCTGGATTGGCGGAACAGATGCGATCAAAGTGAGTGCAGCCAAAGTTGAAAAGAAAAATATCATCGAGTCGGTTTCGGCAAACGGAAAAATTCAACCTGAAGTGGAAGTGAAGATCAGCCCGGATGTTTCTGGAGAAATAAAAGAACTCACGGTGAAAGAAGGGGATTCGGTGGAGGCCGGGAAATTACTTGCCCGGATCGATCCGGAATTATATCAATCTGCATTGGACCGTTCGGAAGCATCGTTGAACAATTCAAAAGCAAACCTGGCCAATGCAAAAGCAAGGCAGTTGCAATCGGAAGCAAAATTCGCGGAGATCGAGGCACAGTATGCCCGGAATAAAAAATTGTACGAACAGAAACTGATCTCGGATGCCGAAATGGAAACTTCGCGTTCGTTATTTTTAACAACCAAAGCCGACCTCGAAGCTTCCAAACAAAATGTGATCGGTGCCGAATACACCGTTCAAAGCCTCGAAGCAAGTGTTCGTGAATCAAAAAAGAACCTGGTGCGAACGGAAATTTTTGCACCCGTGAACGGAATTGTTTCAAAATTGAATGTGAAGAAAGGAGAACGCGTGGTTGGAACTTCGCAAATGGCTGGAACTGAAATGATGCGCATTGCCAACCTCAACGACATGGAAGTGGATGTGGATGTGAACGAAAATGATATTGTAAAAGTCGCGTTGGGCGATACGGCAACCATCGATGTGGATGCTTACACCAATCGTAAATTCAAGGGAATTGTTTTTGAGATGGCTAATTCGGCCAGCGTAACTGCCACCACTACTTCCGACCAGGTAACAAACTTTGTCGTGAAGATAAGAATACTGCGAAGTTCATACATCGACCTTGTAAAATTGAAAGGCGATAAAAATGATGTCTTCCGCCCCGGCATGTCGGCATCCGTGGAAGTCCAGACCAAGAGCGTGAAGAATGCTCTCGCGGTTCCGATTGAAGCGGTGACGGTTCGCAATAAATCCGAACTGGACTCGTCTTCTTCCAAAAATAAAAAACAGGCTTTTGTAAAAGTTTCCGAACTGAAAAAAGACGAAGAAGTGGAGGTTGTTTTTGTATGCCTGAAAGATACGCTCGCGATGATGCCTGTAAAAACAGGTATCCAGGACGATAAATTCATCCAGGTCATTTCCGGGTTAAAGGAAGGTGATGAGGTAGTGACAGGACCTTACAGTGCCATTTCAAAGAAACTGAAGAGCGGGGACAAAGTGAAAAAAGTATCGAAGGAAGAGTTGTTCGATATAAAACCTGAAAAGAAGAGCGAATAATAATTTTGCCATGCACAATTCAATAAAAAATATTGCAGTACTCGGAGGTGGAAGCTGGGGCACCGCACTGGTTAAAATTCTGAGCAGCGAAAAACAAAAAACCGATTCACGGATCAATGAACTTCGCTGGTGGGTGCGGAATAACGAAACAGCCGATTATATAAAAAAGTTCCACCACAATCCTAAATACCTTAATCAGGTTGAGATCCATCCCGATGTGGTTTGTGTTTCAGTTGATATCCGGTTCGTCATTGAAAATTCGGATCTGGTTGTGTTTGCCATACCTTCCGCATTTCTTAAAGATTCGCTCAGAGAAGTTATCGCAGCGGATTTTAAAAACAAGTTTATCGTTTCAGCGATCAAAGGGTTGGTTCCGGATACCAAAGAAATTATTGCCGATTTTTTCCAAAATGCGTTTTCCGTTCCCCACGAAAACCTTATGGTTATTACCGGTCCGTGCCATGCCGAGGAAGTCGCGATGGAAAAATTATCCTATTTAACGATTGCGGGTTTGAACCAGGATATCACGAAGTATTTTGCTTCCCTCCTGGAATGCCGGTTCATAAAAACTATCATTTCGGCCGACATCACCGGCACGGAATACGGAGCAGTGCTGAAAAATATTTACGCGGTGGCTGCCGGCATTTGCCATGGTCTTGGCTACGGAGACAATTTCCAGGCGGTGCTCATCTCCAATGCCATCCGGGAAATGGAAAGATTCCTGTTCAAGGTTCACGCCCATCCGCGTGAGATCAATCATTCGGCTTACCTTGGCGACCTGCTGGTGACAGCCTATTCACAGCACAGCCGCAACCGCTCATTTGGCAGCATGCTTGGCAAGGGCTATTCAGTAAAATCGGCACAACTGGAAATGAACATGATTGCCGAAGGATACTATGCCACCAAGAGTTTGTTTGAGCTTAATAGTGAGAAACTTCACATCGAAATGCCAATTGCCGAAGCGGTTTACAACATTATTTATCAAGGCAAACCACCCGGGCAGGAAATTGAGATTCTTTGTCAAAAATTAGTCTAAACCCGCCTTTAAAATAATTGTTTCTTAAAAACGCATACAAATTGCCATAAATTTGTATGTTGCAGTTAAGTTATTTCGCGTTCAATCGTGAAAAAAGCAGTTATATTATTTTTCATTCTCCCGATTTTCTTTTCTGACGTAACAGGGCAAACCGTTACGATAGGAAGCGGTACGAACTATAATTCCATTTACGGTTATCCATCACCTTATGCTGCTTATTACTATGGTGCAAGGCACCAATTCATTATTCTGGCAAGCGAAATAAAAGCAAACGGAATGACCAATGCCGGATATATCAACTCCATCAGCTTTAATAATTATTCCCCATCCGGAACCACCCTGGTAAACTACCAGGTCAAGATCTCCAATACTTCGGTGACTTCCTTCACTTCGGGGAGTCCAACTTTCCAGTCAGGAATGACCACCGTTTTCGGCCCAAGGAATTATGCGGATATCACCGGTTGGAATACGCACATTTTTACTTCTCCTTTTTATTGGGATGGTGGTTCGAACCTCGTAGTGGAAATTTGTTTCAACAACAGCAGCGCCCACTGGAATTCCAGTTCGTATTATACCTCTGCCGGTTTCAATTCCACTGCTTACCGTTACGGTAACACATCAACTAACTGCGCTTCAGCAGCCCAGTATTCATCAAGCATTCGGCCGAATTTGCAGTTTGATTTTATTTCAAATCCGATTGCTTCATTTGCCTCTGCCGATTCGATCTGGGTGAGAAATGCGGTAACATTCACCAACACTTCTGCATTTAATAAAAGTTCTTACTGGAATATTTCCAATGTTCCGGGGAACCGATTTTGCAATAAATATGGTTGCTTTCTGGATTCCAATGCCAACCTCATACGCACTTTTACTTCGCCAGGAACTTACCAGGTGACGCTCGTGGTGAAAAATGCCCTGGGTGCTGACAGTATGAAAAAAAATATTGTGGTGATGCCCTTTTCTCAAAAACCTAAAGCCAATTTTTATTCTTCGTCTGCTGCTGCCTCCACGTTGAACCAGATTTTTTTCTATGATTCAAGTTTATACGGAGTCACCGGATGGCAATGGAGTTTGAACCCTTACTGCAATAACTGCGGCAGCGGTTACCCCAACACCTTTTCGCCTTCATCAACTATTAAAAACACTTCCTTGTTCTTGCTTGATCCGGGAGTGTTCGATGTGTGCCTCGCTGTTTGGAATGATATAGGCGGAGATACCATTTGCAAAAAATCTTACCTCACTGTTTTGCAGGGATACAGCATGTGTAACGGTACCGATTCTTTCAGCAATCTTTCATCGGGTTATCTTTACGATGAAGGCGGCCCAACTGCCAATTACCAGGTCGGGTTGGTTGGTAATTGCAAATCGGGTTTTGTCATCAGCCCTTCCATTTGCACCGATACCATCACGTTGGTAGTTGACCAGTTCCGGTTAAGAACAAATGATACCTTGCAGATACGCGATGGAGGAACCGCCACCTCACCACTCATCGCCAAGCTTGCCGGGCCAACACTCTCACCTTCCAATAAAATTTTAAAAGCGCATTCAGGTAAAATGTACCTGAAGATGTTTGTTGGATCAGGAAATTCAGCCGCAGGAGATACGGGTTTCATCATGCACTGGCAGGTGAGCCCATCGCACACTATTTTTTCTTCGCAAAATTTTGTTTGCCTTGGCGACAGTTTGCAGCTGAAAGTGATGAAGAAGACTAACCGGACTTTCACCTGGAAGTGGTACAATTATCTTCTTAACAATTATTCCGATTCCTTTTGTTACGCCAAATACGCGGGAACCTACAGCGTGGTCATCCGTTCGCCCGAATGTGTCGATACCGGCTTTGTTACCCTGCCTGCATTTATTAAAGCACATTCTGATTTCAACATCAATAACGTATTGCAGTGTGTGAACAACAATCAATTTGTTTTAAAAGATACTTCAACCATTACAAGCGGAACGTATTCGCGTTTTTGGAGGTTCGGAGATAACACCACGGAAAATGACGACTCCATAGCGCAGAAAATTTATCACACTCCCGGAATTTTTGTGATCTCCCTGATCACCACTTCCAATCATGGTTGCAAAGATTCGACCGCCAAAATTATTCGATTGCTCAATGCCCCGGTTGCAAAAATAAATTTCGGGACCGTGAACAACAGGTGTGGCAATGACAGTATTCAATTGTATTCGGCTAACATCACACCTGCGGATAAATATAAATGGTATCTCAACAATAATTTGATTCCGGATGATTCCCTGTCATTTACCTGGACAAAAGCAGCCGGGAAATATAATTTGCAAATAACGAGTGACATGGGTTGTGATTCCATTTCATCCCCGGTAACGGTTTCATTCAAGAACTCTCCTGCAAAACCGCTGATCACCCGGTTGAAGCAAACGCTTCATTCAAGTTCACCATACGGAAATCAGTGGTTCCTTTTGAATATTGCGATTCCCGGGGCAAACCAGCAAAACTTCACCCCGGTGGCTGACGGAAATTATTCAGTAATGTTCACCGACAGTTCGGGTTGTTCCAATTTATCTTCAACTTATTTTTATTCGGCAGTAAATTCAGTCGGTGCCGTCATTGATGAATTGCACATTTATCCTAACCCGGCTTCTTCCGTTTTGAATATTTCTGCAAGTGAACCGGTGAGTTTTATGATCACTGATGTTGCCGGAAAAATATTGATCCAAAGCGTTACCCCAGATCTTGATCACCATGTTGATGTGAGTACCCTATCAAAAGGTATTTACCTTGTCAAATTACTTACGCACGAAAAAACCGCTGTTTCGCGCTTCGAAAAATTCTAATCTTTTAACACGCCCCATTTCAAATTTTTATCGTAATAAAGTTTTCCACCCGAAACTTTTAAGGATGAGGCAATATTATTCTTATAAAGAGATCCCGTGCCGAGCCCTTGCGGAATAGTGCATTTTAGCGAAGCTGCCCATTGAGCGATGGCATTCAATCCGATATTTGATTCCAATGCTGAAGTGATCCACCAATTCAATTCATATTTTCTTGTCAATCTTATCCATTCGTTGCTAAGCGAAAATCCGCCAAGTAAGGTTGGTTTTAAAATGAGGTAAGCCGGGCGGATTATTTTCAGCATCTTTTCTCCCTCCTCAAAAACATCCCACCCGATCAATTCTTCATCCAGAGCGATTTTTATTTTAGAAACCGAACAAACTTCCTGCATTAGCTCATATTGTTTCGGCTTCACCGGTTGTTCAATGGAATGAATTTCAAATCTTGAAAGCTCTTTTAGTTTTTCGAAAACATCCTCTTTAGTGAAAGCTCCATTTGCATCCAATCTTATCTCCAAATTAAACGCAGAATATTTTTTTCTCACTGTTTCGATCATCCGGCATTCCTCATCAAAATCGAGTGCACCTATTTTAAATTTCAGGCAATTGAATCCTTGCTTGATCTTTTCAAATGCCTGTTCCTGCATTTTATCTTTGGTATCCATCCAAACCAAACCGTTGATCGGAATTCCTTCCATGTTGAGGAAATGTGAAGGAAATAATGCGTGTGGTTCGTTGTTTTTCAATTCTTCCAAACAAGATTCAAAAGCGAATCGAATGCTTGGAAATTTTTTCAGGTCCAATTCAAACGGATGAATTCCGCTATTGACCAACTCACAAAAGTATTTTAACCTTTCTTCAAAATCTTCCACATCATCCACGCTCAATCCCTTCAGTGGCGCTGCTTCTCCTATAGCTGATCTTTTTTCGTTCCTCAAATAAATATAATAAACCGTGTGTGTTCTCATCTCACCCCGGGAGGTGCGTGACGGAGTTTTAAATTCAAGGACATGTTTTTTGTATTCAGCCAGCAAGATTTTTTAAGACGTAAATAAGTGTGGAAACAAGATGTAAGAACCGGGGGAAGGCATTCGTGAAAATGAAGAAAATCACAAATAGGAAAGTTCCCAATGACAATTGCTTCAGCAACGAATTATATTGAGCAGACGGTTCTGTTCTTTGCACTGCTAACAGGTTTTTTAAAATAAAATAGGAAGCGGGAATTTGCAGCAATTGGATCCAGTCGAAGGAAATCAGAAAATCATAAATAAAAAAAAACAAAAAAGCCGACCCGATCAAAAAGGTGTGATAATTCCTGGCGCGCTCCAGCCCTATCTTCACCGGGATGGTATGTTTTCCGGATGCCCGGTCGTTTTCCATATCCCGGATATTATTCGTATTTAAAACAGCCGTGCAAAGAAATCCAATAGCCGATGCGGGAAAAAAAATGATGAAATCGATGTCTTCATAAAACTCGAAATGGGAGTTGAGTAAAAAAGTGCCGGCTACTGCCACCCATCCGAAAAAAACAAAAACGGCAATATCTCCTAAACCGCTGTATCCGTAAGCATTTTTACCGATGGTGTATTTCAATGCTGCTGCAATAGCTAAAATACCCGTGATGAAAAAAAGCAGGAACGGTAAATTTATTTTCCCGCCTGTTGAAAGGGTGAGTAAGTAAATTCCTGATACAAGGCACACCAAAACAAAAAAAATGATCATGGAAAACATTTGCTTCGGGGAAATATTTCCGCTTTGAAGGGCGCGTTGATTCCCGATCCTTTTTTCGGTATCAGTCCCTTTCATGAAATCACCGTAATCATTGGCAAGGTTGCTTAAAATTTGCAATGCCACCGCGGTGAGTAAACACAAAAAAGTGATCCTGATATTTAAACTGTGATGAATCCCGGCAAGTCCTGCACCCGTAATGATGCCTGACACAGCAAGCGGTAGCGTTCGAAGCCGAAATGCAGAGATCCAGGTTTTAAGTTTCAACATTTGAAATATTTCAATGCTTGAAATGCCTGATACCGGTGAAGTACATCGCCATCCCGTGTTCGTTGCAATATTTTATCGAAGCATCATCTTTTATCGAACCACCAGACTGAATCACAATTTTTATTCCTTCATTGTTTGCAATTTCCACGCAATCGGGAAACGGAAAAAATGCGTCCGAACTCATTACTGAACCCTGCAAATCAAATCCAAAATTTTTTGCTTTTTCAATGGCGTGCTTCAATGCATCCACCCGGGAAGTTTGTCCGCAACCAAGCCCCAGCAGTTGTTTGTTCCTTGCCAGCACGATCGTGTTTGATTTTGCCTGCTTCACAATTTTATCGGCAAAAAGTAAATCTTCCATTTGTGAATCGTTGGCTTTTGAATTAGTTACCAGTTTCAGATCCTCCTTTTTAAGAATTACTGTATTCCTTTCCTGAACTGCAATTCCGCTAAGCATGCTTCGCACCGATTGCTGATCCGGAAGGCGGAATTTTTGTTTCATAATAATTCTGTTCTTTTTTGATTTCAAAATCTCCAAAGCTTTTTCATCATAACCAGGCGCCACCAAAACCTCGAGAAATATTTTATCCATTTCCAACGCGGTTGCCTCATCGACTTTCCTGTTTAGTGCGATAATCCCGCCAAATGCTGATACCGGATCGGCTGCCAAAGCATCTTTCCATGCTTCCGTGATATTAGTTCGTGAAGCCACTCCGCAGGGATTATTGTGTTTAATGATCGCTACTGTCGGCTCTTCAAAATCTTCAAGTAAACCGATGGCTGCATCAAGGTCGAGAAGATTGTTGTAAGATAATTCTTTGCCGTTGTATTGCTCCAAAAGTTCATTTAAATTTCCGTAGAAGGTTGCCTTCTGATGAGGGTTTTCGCCATACCGCAAAGGCATTTTTTCTGCAATGCTGATCTTTAATGCAGGATCTTCTTTTTCAAAATATTGATAAATTTTTGAATCATAATGGGAAGAAACATGAAATGCTTTCGCAGCAAATTTTCTTCGTTGTTCTATTCCTGTTGACCCGTTTTGGGATTGCAGAATTTCTACAAGGTTCTTAAAATCGTTCTTATCACAAACGATCATTGTGTCGTTGAAATTTTTTGCGGCTGCACGAATGAGTGAAATCCCACCAATGTCAATTTTTTCAATGATCTCGACCTCTCCCCCTGTGCCCCTCTCCAAAGGAGAGGGGGGAAGTTGCCCCTCTAATTTTTTTACAGTTTCTTCAAATGGATACAAGTCAACGATGACGAGGTCAAAAAAAGGAATTTCATACTGCTTCACTTCTTTCTGGTCATTTTCATTTTCACGCCTGGCGAGAATTCCTCCGAAAACTTTCGGATGGAGCGTTTTTACGCGGCCTCCCAAAATGCTGGGATAACCCGTGAGGTCTTCCACCGCATGAACTTTGATACCGAGTTTTTCAATAAACTCCTGCGTGCCACCTGTAGAGTAAATGTTTATGCCAAATTCTTGCAGAGCCTTGACTACCGGCTCAAGGCCGTCTTTATAATAAACCGATATAAGTGCGTTTTGAATTTTTCGCGATTCATTCATCATGGCGCAAAAGTAGTCGTGGAATTCAATTTTTATACTACAAAAAGTTAAAAATAATTCCATTCATCATTTCAATCATTGTATTATTTTGCGTGAATAATTTTTAATTCATGAAGAAATTTTTATTCGTTGCCCTATTGTTCGCTCAAGCTGTTTCCGCCCAAAACACCTATCGTTCGTATTTGAAGGATAACACCGCTTATCGGGAACATTCATTGGACATCACCAAAATGAAAGTGGAAGTTTCATTTGAGCCGGAAAAAGGGTTGGTGAAAGGAAAAGTGACACACACATTCACCGTTCTTCAAAAAAATGTGGACTCGGTTTTTTTTGATGCCCCTGAAATAAAAATCAAGTCTGCTTCACTAAATAATCAACCTGTAAACTTTTCAACCAACAAACAAGGCATTTGGGTGAAGCCCGGAAGATCCTTTCAACCTGACGAGACCGGAACTATCCTTTTTGAATACGAAGCGACACCCAAAAAAGGAATTTATTTTATCGGGTGGAATGTTCCCGAAAATAAAGTACAATCCCCATGGGCGGTGCGAAAGCAGGTATGGACGCAGGGACAGGGCGTTGACAACCGTTACTGGATCCCTATGTATGACGACATGAATGACAAGTACGTCACCGAAACGGTCATCACTTTTGATAAAGATTATGAAGTGCTATCAAATGGAAGTTTGCTTAAGAAAACTGCAAACAAAGACAACACCATAACCTGGAATTATTGCATGACTCATCCGCATTCCGGTTATTTATTGATGCTTGGGATCGGGAAGTATGCCATTAAGCAAACCAAGAGCGGCCGTGGTGTTCCGATGCATTTGTATTATTACCCGGAATTCCCGGAAAGAGCCGAACCCACCTACCGTTACTCTGAAAAAATGATCGATGTTTTCGAACGTGAAACGGGAGTGAATTTTCCGTGGGAAAGTTATTCGCAGATCATGGTCCAGGATTTTATTTATGGCGCGATGGAAAACACCACCGCCACCGTTTACGGAGATTTTTTCAACACCGATCTGCGATCATTCAAAGACCGGAATTACATCGGGGTGAATTTACATGAACTGGCTCACCAGTGGACCGGTGATTTGGTAACAGCCCGCGATGGGCGCGATACGTGGCTACAGGAAAGTTTTGCAACCTTTTTTCCGAAATCATTTGTTCGTGAAATTTACGGTGAAGATGATTACAACTGGTCGAGAAGAGGTGAACAAAACGGATCCGTGGAAGCCACTAAAAAAGACCGTAATGCCATTCGTTTTGCTGGTGCCGGAACTTCACGTGTTTATGGAAAAGGTTCGGGAGTGATCAGCATGATGAATTATGTGCTGGGTGAAGACCAATGGAGACGTGCTTTTAAATACTATCTCGAAAAACACGCGTATGCCAATGTGGAAACGAATGATCTGAACCAGGCCATCCAGGATAAACTGGGAAAAGATCTTTCGTGGTTCTTTGATGAGTGGGTTTACCGTGGCGGAGAACCGCATTACACAGTTCATTATGATGATCTGACGTACAACGATGCAACCCGTTCGACTGAAATTTCTGTTCAGCAAACTCATCCACGGGATGAACAGGTCGGATTATTTAAAATGCCAATCGTGTTTGAAGTGCATTATAAAAACGGCTCAAAAGACAGTATCATGAGTTGGATTCAGGATGAAACCACAATCCTAAAAATTCCAAATAAAAATAAAAAAGAAATTGCGTTCGTGTTGTTCGACCCAAATTCTATGGTGATGAAATCGGTTGTTTTCAAAAAATCGTTTGAAGAGTTGAAAGAACAAGTTCTGAATGCCCGGTTCATGCTCGACCGATATGATGCTTTAGTTGCACTCAAAGAATTTGAAACAGAAAAAAAACGTGACCTGCTGCTCGATGTTTTTAACAAAGAAACTTTCCGTGAAATGAGATCGGAAGTCATCAATCAGCTTATTCTGGACAACGATCAAAAAACAATTGCTGCATTCAAAACTGTTTTCAATCAATATTTTTCTTCTCCGAAGCTTGCTGTTATCAAAGGGTTGAACGGAAATGAAAATAACTACAAAGACGTTTTGGAAAAAGCTTTGGCAGATTCTTCGTACGATGTTGTCCAAAATACGCTTGAAAAACTTTGCAAGGTATTTCCGGCTGATGCAAAAAAATATTTAGAAGCAACAAAAGGAACTGACGGGATGAATAATTCCGTTAAAATCAAATGGCTAGAGATTTCTGTAATGAATGAAATTGATAAACAAAAAAACCTTGATGAATTAGTTTCGTTCACTTTCAATACGTGGGAATTCCGGACAAGGACCAATGCATTTGCTTCGCTGAAAGCCTTGAATTATTGCGATGAAAAAGTCGCGGCAAATTTGTTCGATGCCTTGTTAAACTGGAACGGAAGGCTTGCCGGTTCTGCTTCGGAGGTCGTGCAATATTTTTCGCAACAACTCTCCCATAAAAATCTTTTTATCCGTTATTACCAATCGAAAAGCTGGACAGAACTGCAAAAAGAAACATTGAAAAAACAAATGAATTTTCTGCCATGAGGATCCTAACCGCTGTTGTATTTTTATTTTTTATTTCGATCCGGGTGAATGCGCAATCAGATTCCACTCTTAAAAATTATTTTGTTCAGTCGAAGCTCGATGAAAATTGCACCGCTGAAATTGCATTGACCTTATTTAACCAATCCCTGAAATTAGATGACGTGAATAACCAGATTTTGGAGGAATTGTTGAATGGTTGCTACCACATCCGTTATTCCGAGGTGAACCTTAAAAATCTTTACCAATATAAAATGATTCCGGCTGATATTTCCATGCTCTACACCGTTGCCGGTTCGTGTTCATTCAATAAAAACGGCATTTACAGTTTTATCAGTTGCCCTTACAATGTATGTGAAAAACTGCTTCGCTCGAATTACGAATCCAATATGGTCACGTACGATCTCACCCAAAAGAAAAAACTTTTCTTTGATGATATCATTGACCCATTGAAGAAAGATTCCTTTGCAAAATTTTCCCTGTTTCTTGCCAACCGGTATCATATCAAAAATGTTCCCTCTTGTTATATTGCGAGTTTCGCTCCCTTGAAAGTGAAAGGCTCGAATAATGTGACCACCCTTGCCGATACGGTTGTGTTGGAAGCGGCATTCACCGGGCAATTTTATCTGTATGAAAATTACCTTTGTGTTTACCTCAAGGCAAAGCACAGGAATTATTCCTACAACTCCATGGAGATATCACAAACGTTGCAAAGCATCAAATATTTTTTGAGACCGGAATTCGTGAAGAGACTGGATTTGTTTTGAATTCTCTTGGTGAACCGGGATTTAGGATTACTTTTGTTTAACAATTCCTTAAAATCATGGCACAAAGAAATTTTCTGTTGACGGTTCTGATCTGCTCAACCTTTTATTTATCAAATGCACAGTTTACTCCCAGTTCATTCGCTCCCAGAATTGATTTTCCTCTCAGTACCGGTGTTTTCAATGCCCAGGGGCTTACCTCGGCTGATCTGAATGGTGATGGTAAACCCGATCTCATTGTCGGTAGTGTAAATACAAGCACGATCAGAATTTTGAAAAACACTTCCTCAGGCACAACAATTTCGGTTGACTCTCCACAATTTCTTTTGACCTCGATTGCAACCGTAAACGAAATTGCCACAGGCGACCTTGATGGCGATGACAAACCGGATATTGTCGCGTGTCCCACTTCATCCGCAGGAAATAGTTTTTCGATTTTCAGAAACACAAGTACAACCAGTGCATTAAGCTTTGCTGCAAGAATTGATATTGCATCTTCGAATTATCCGGCAAGTGTCAGAATCTTTGATGCTGATGGGGACGGGAAAAATGATATTGTGGTAATTAATTATTACAGTAACACGATTTCTGTTTTCAGAAACACAAGTACCGGAATTGGAAACATCAGTTTTGCAACCAAAGTAGATTATTCAACGGGAAGCTACCCCGGAAATTTGGATGTAGGAGATATTGACGGTGATGGAAAAATTGATATTGCAGTACTTAATGATGGGGACAGTTCGATTTCTGTTTATAAAAACAACAGCACATCAGGGATCGTATCATTTTCGAGTCCAATACTATTGCATACCCCGTCTACTCCGGCACACGCTCAAATAGTTGATATTGACGGAGACGGAAAAAAGGACATTGCCTGTACAAATTTCTATGGATTCAACTTTACAATTTTCAGAAATACCTCTTCAGGCGGCACGGTTTCATTTGCTTCAAGAGTTGATGTTCCGATCGATACCGGTACAGCTTACGCACAAGGAATCGCCATTGCAGATTATGATGGTGACGGAAAACCGGATATCGCAGCTTCGGATCACAATTATGCGAGAGTGGTTGTATTTAAAAATGCCACCACTTCCGGGACCATTACTTCATCTTCCTTTTCCAATAAATGTTATTATCCAACCGGGATCAAACCGAACGAGCTTATAACCGTTGATATGGATGGAGATGGGGATATGGATATTATTTCATCAAATTACCAGGGGTATTCTGTTTCTATTTTACAAAACAGGAGAATTGACGTTGGCATAAATTCGTTCATTGAGAAGAAATTTTCTTTCTCCTTGTGGCCAAATCCTGTGAAAACCTTTATAAATATTGATAATCCAACAAATGAAACCCTGACAGTAAAACTATTTGATTTTACGGGTAAACAACTTTTTAATTTCAAACCGGTTTCTAATGATCAAATGGATGGTTCGGCTTTGCTCACCATAAACGTTTCCGCATTGAAAAGTGGAAATTATTTATTGATTATAGAATCGTCAGATGGTAAATATTTTTGTAAAAAATTTATTAAAGAGTGAAAAATTAAAAGCCGGACAATTACGGGGCTTTCCAATGGAGTCAGGTATTACACCTGAAGCAATTATTTTATTCCAAAGCCTTCTTCACCCTGCCAACGTAAACGGTTTTTCCCGGTAAGCAGCCCCAGCCCCGGATTTTTTAGCGCTCGATTTTCAATCGGGTGCGGTACATGTTTTTGAAACGATCTCCTTTTGCACCCCATGCCACCGTAAATAAGGGATTCGCGGATGTGATCATCATTAATAATTTGTTGATGCCTTAAATGATGAATAATCGGGCCTGAATATTTTTTCAATTCCATTTGCAAGTGCTTTTATTTAAAAGAAACAAACAACTAATAGTTCTTATCCCGATAACATTAATTTTGTGCCTGTAACTTTTCAGTGCTTTCAAACGTATCATGCAAAGGAACGCTGTTTAATGACCGCAATTGAATACAATAAATGTGTAGATGAATATGCTGACGGAGTGTACCGCTTCGTCCTTAAAAACGTGCGTGATAAAGAGAAGGCAAGGGATATTGTTCAGGATACTTTTGAAAAACTTTGGCTGAAAGTTGCCACGGTGCGAACCGAAAAAGCAAAAACATACCTGTTTACCATTGCCTATCACACTATGATCGATGCAATCAGAAAGGAAAAATACCAGGATGATTTTGAGCAGGTGAAGGAAGAAAACTATAGTACGCACAATACTTTCAACGATTTAAAAGCCATTCTCAACAGGGCTTTGACCCGGCTCTCCGGTATTCAGCGTTCAGTAATCCTGCTGCGTGATTATGAAGGTTATTCGTATGATGAGATAGGGGAGATCACAGGATTAAATGAATCGCAGGTCAAAGTATATATCTACCGGGCCAGAATCATTTTAAAAGAATATATCGGAAAATTAGACACCGTGGTATGAAGATCAACAGGAACAATTATGAAATGTACATGATCGATTATCTCGATGGCAAATTGAGTGCTGCAGAGGTGACTGAGCTGTTGCATTTTATTCAACAATATCCTGATTTGATCAAAGAATTTGAATTACTGAATATTCCCGTGCCTTCCTTAGATACTGGCTCAGAAACCATTGATAAATCTTTTCTGAAAAAACCTGACTACGGATCCCTGGAAAACAGTTACGAAGAAAAACTGATCACTTACCTCGAAGGAGAAATGAGCAAAGTGGAAATGGATGAGCTTGAAAAGCATTTTATCATCTACCCGGAGTTGAAAGCCGAATCGGAATTATTCCGTAAAACAAAACTTGCTCCGGATAAAAACATTGTTTTCAAAAATAAAAATGCACTCAAAAAGAGTGTTCCGTTGTTCAGCAATTATCAAAATTATTTATGGAGAGCCGCTGCCGTATTGTTTCTTTGCGGGTTGATCCTTTTCCTTAACAGAACTCCCCCGGAATACACCACTGCCGTAAAAAACCCCGTTCAACCTAAAACTTATACGAACCCGGAAAGCCAATTACAAACTACCCGATCAAACTCTGAAAAGGCGATTGTTTCTTTGGTACCGGGCAAAAAATATGATTCCCAAGCAACCTCCCACACTGTAATAAAGTCACCTGTAGAAACTGAAATCCTGAAAAAGAAAGATCCGATTCGATTTGAATCTATTGAAGAAATGGGCTTACGGCAAATTGCTATAAATAATGAAAATGATTTGCAAAACACTTTAACGGTGATTGCCCATTCCATTTCTGATCCGGGCACAGGCAGGTTAAAAGAACAAGACCGCTTTTTGGATCTCCCGCAATTTATTGAACAAAGGATAAGCTACACAACGAGTAAGGTGTTGGTTGAACAAAATAAACCAGATTCAGTACTTGCACATTCAGCACTATCCAATATCGGATTATTATTAGTGAGGCTTTATAATAAAGTCACAGGAGACGATGCCAGGGTGGTTAAAAAATATAACAATTCGGGAAAAGTCATTGGTTTTGGAATCCTGGCAAATAATTTTCAATTCTCAACCGGGAAATAATTTTATACTGTAACTTATTTTGATCTCAATCGTCTTATCACAAAATCAAACATCATGAGAACATATAACTATAAAAACCTTTTATTCCTGATCCTTAATTTTATTTGCGGTTCAACATTATTCGGGCAAATAACAAAACCATTGCCCGAATTTAATAAAATTGAAGCAGGAGAAGCATTTAAAATTTTACTTATCCCATCCGACAGCAATTCCATTGTTATCGGGACAAAAAATGAGGCGGATGTTTTGACGGAAGTAAAAAACGGAACCCTTCATTTAAAATCAAATTTCAAATCAGCCGTAAACTGGAATGTCAAAATTTTTTTTAAAGGGCTGAACGAATTAACTTTAGAAGGCACTGCACAAGCTATCTGCAGGGATACGATTCACACCCAATCATTTTATCTTAAATCCTCAGGTACTTCGCTTTCTGATTTAATTATTAATTGCGACACCTTAAAAATTAATGCCGAAGGTGTTTCACAAACTCTCATTTCCGGATCGGCAATCACCGCAAATTATATAGTAGAGGGTGCCTCTAAATTGAACGCGCAAAATGTTACTGCGCAAAAGATAGATGTTCGAACAGAAGGCACTTCGAATGCAAAAATCAGGGTAAATGAATCCCTATCCGCTCATGCTGAAGGTATTTCACGGATTATATACGGCGGAAACCCCATAAATAAAAGTATTGCGATAGATGGATTGGCTACCGTTAAAAGTGCATCGGGCAGCGAAGAATTTAACAATGAAAAAGCCCTCATTAACAAAAACGATGGTGATACCACCAGGCTTAAAATTGGCAGGAAAAAATTGCTCATTATTAATGAAGATAACAGTGCCGATTTTGAAAAAACATTTGACGAAAAGCCAAAGAATTCAAAACGAAAAATGAAATCAGTTTGGGGTGGTTTTGCACTTGGTGTAACCGGTATGACAACCAAGGATATGAATTTTAACTTTAGTACTAATTATAAATTCCTCAATACAAAATTAGGGGAATCGTGGTTCTTTGATTTGAACCTTCCCGAATACGATGCACAAATCATTCGCAACAAACTTGCGGTTACCATGGGTTTAGGAATGCAATGGAATAATATTCATTTCGCGGGAAACAATTACCTGACACCAAAATCAGATACGCTTAGTTCAACAAATGCCGGAGTGAATTTAAATCTGAATAAACTTTTTACTTTTGATATCACGGCCCCATTGCTTATAAAATTCGCTCCCGGATCGAGGAAAAGAGCAAAAGGCGGTTTTCATTTAGCGGCAGGAGTGATCGGTCATTATATCACAACTTCAAGCGTTATTACCGAGACTCTGGCAAATGGATATATGCAACGTGTGGTTTTTAATGATAACTTTAATATAAATCCTTTCAGACTTGATGCTACGGTCAGAGTTGGATATAGCCGTGTAAAATTATTTGCTAATTATTCGCTCACTCCATATTTCAATACAGGTGCAGGTCCTGATGTGCGATTATTTGCAGCAGGTTTAACTTTGGTCGGATTTTAATGAAACGCCTCTTTTTTAATATAAAAAAGCCCGGACAAAAATGTCCGGGCTTTTTTGATGATAAATTTTAAATTATTTTATCCCGAAAGCCTTTTTCACCTTCTCCACATAATCCAGTTTTTCCCAGGTAAACAATTCCACTTTTTTCGTAATGGATCTTCCTTCGGGAGTCGTGAATGTTTTTGAAACGATCTCGTTCTTGCGTCCCATGTGTCCGTAAGCAGCAGTTTCGCTGTACATCGGGTTGCGAAGTTTCAAACGTTGTTCGATGAAATAAGGACGCATGTCGAATAGTTCTTCTACAAGCTTTGCTATCTGTCCATCATTCATTTTCACTTTTGCGGTTCCATAAGTATTCACATAAATTCCCATTGGCTTTGCCACGCCTATGGCGTAAGAAACCTGAACCAGCACTTCGGAGCAAACTCCGGCAGCCACCAGGTTCTTTGCAATGTGGCGGGTTGCATACGCTGCACTGCGATCCACTTTACTCGGATCTTTTCCTGAGAATGCACCGCCACCATGAGCACCTTTTCCCCCGTAAGTATCCACGATGATCTTTCTTCCGGTTAAACCGGTATCCCCGTGCGGGCCACCGATCACAAACTTCCCGGTAGGGTTGATATGGTAATTGATCTTATCGTTAAACAATTTTGCGTATTTTTTATACTTCGCTTTTACACGAGGGATCAAAATGGTAATAATATCTTTTTTGATCTTCTCCTGCATTTTGGCTTCCGTATCAAAATCATCGTGCTGGGTGGAAACCACGATGGCATCAATACGAACCGGCTGGTTCTTGTCATTGTATTCAAGCGTCACCTGCGACTTCGCATCAGGGCGCAGATATTTTATCTGTTTGTTTTCCCTGCGTAACACAGCAAGTTCGATAAGAAGTTTATGAGCGAGATCCAGCGCCATTGGCATGTAATCATCGGTTTCGTTGGTGGCATACCCGAACATCATTCCCTGGTCACCGGCACCCTGTTCTTCTTTTTTCTGGCGGTCGACTCCCTGGTTGATATCGGCAGATTGTTCATGAATAGCTGAAAGTACACCGCAGGAGTGCGCTTCAAACATATATTCGCTCTTGGTGTAACCGATCTTCCGGATCACATCACGGGCAATGGACTGCACATCAAGGTAAGCTTTTGATTTTACTTCGCCTGCCAGCACCACCTGGCCTGTTGTTACCAGCGTTTCGCAGGCAACTTTTGAATGGGGGTCGAATGCAAGGAAATTATCGATCAAGGCATCCGATATCTGGTCGGCAACTTTGTCGGGATGGCCTTCCGATACCGACTCTGAGGTAAATAAATAGGGCATGTTTATGTTTTTGATTAAAGTGATTTATAAATTTAAAACGGACGGCAAAAATAAGCATTTAGCTGAAGTTACAAAGCGGGTAAAACTATTTTTACGGCACGGTAAAATATTGTTTTCAAATTCGCGCAGCACCTTTAAATTTGTGTAATGCAGGACATAGAACCGTATTATTCGTGGAGGGATATTTACCGTTCGGAAGAGGATGAGCTATCGCCTTTTTTCGAAAGGCAGTACAATGAATTTGAATATACTCATACCATTTATAATTATGCCATTCACCCGCAATGGGATGAATTTGGCTCTCCAACGCTTTATATCAAAATTCTTTACACCGATTATGTAAAAGGATTTGCGGTGATTGAAATGATTGGTGAGTGGAACGATGCCATTACCAACGACATCATGTTTCTGAAGCGGGATGTAGCCGAACAACTGATTGATAACGGGATCAATAAATTCATTTTGATCGGTGAGAACGTGCTCAATTTCCACAGCAGCGATGATTGTTATTACGAAGAATGGTTCCAGGATATGGACGAAGGATGGATCGCTGCGTTGAATTTCCGTGAACATATCCTGGATGAATTCAGGCGCACTAATATTGATTACTATTTCAACTTTGGCGGTGAATTAGACAGCATGAACTGGAGGAAATTCTCTCCTATGCACCTGTATTCGGAAGTGCAAAAAATAATGCAGCACAGGTTGGGGTGAGGATAGAGCGGTGAATGGTGTCAATAGTAATTGGCTATTCGGTAGTCATTCACTTCGTGTCATTCTGCTGTTGCTGAGAAATATTTATTTGAGTTCCTTGTTTAATCAACCCATGATTTTCAAAAACATTCGTGTTACTTTCGCGGTTATTAATCAGGCCGGAAACTGGCAGTTAGCCTCCGGCAGAAAACCAGCTAAAAGCCAGAGGTTAAAACTAAAAGCAAATAATTAATGTCAGGTACACAAACTTCAGAACTAAATAAAAAAGAAATTATTCCAGAGGACGAGTTCATCGAGGTGCTTGGTGCACGCGAACACAATTTAAAGAATATTGATGTTACGATCCCCCGGAATAAACTGGTTGTTATAACAGGTTTGAGCGGGAGTGGAAAGTCTTCGCTGGCTTTCGACACGATATTTGCCGAAGGTCAACGCAGGTATATGGAAAGTTTTTCGGCTTATGCCCGGCAGTTCATCGGAAATATGGAAAGGCCTGATGTGGATAAGATCAACGGGCTTTCACCGGTGATCTCCATAGAACAAAAAACAGTGAACAAAAATCCGCGTTCAACGGTAGGAACCATCACCGAGATCTATGATTTTCTCCGCCTGTTGTATGCGCGTGTTGCCGATGCTTACAGTTATGCAAGCGGTGAAAAAATGATCCGCATGACGGAAGAACAGATCATCTCGAACATCATCCAGCGCTTTGAAAATAAAAAAATATCGATACTCGCTCCGATTGTTAAAGGGAGAAAAGGGCATTACCGCGAATTATTTGAGCAAGTTCGGAAGCAAGGATTTACAAAGGTTCGGGTGGATGGAGAGGTAAAAGATATCGTCTCGAAAATGCAGGCCGACCGGTATAAAATTCATGATATCGAAGTGCTAATTGACCGGATCGAACCGAAACGGGACGCCCGCTTTAGAATTTCCGAAAGTGTAAAAAGCGCGTTGAAAATGGGAAAGGGAACTTTAGTGCTGATCGAGAATGATTCATCCGAAGTGTATCATTTCAGCAAATTCCTGATGGACCCGAAAAGCGGGATTAGTTATGATGAAGCCCAGCCGAATTCGTTTTCATTCAATTCACCTTATGGCGCATGCCCCGCATGTGACGGGCTTGGCGTGAAAAGCATTATTGATGAAAATGCGATCATCCCAAACCGGAAACTTTCGATCAACAAAGGTGCGATCGTTCCACTTGGTGAACCGAGAGAGAACTGGACCTTTTTGCAAATGCGTGCCTTGGCAAAAATTTTTAAATTCAGTTTTGCCGACCCAATCGAAAAAATTTCGGTTGATGCATTGCAAGCTATTTTACATGGATACGATGAACCATTGAAAGTGGAAACTATTTATTCCGGCCAACCGCAGGACTGGAGTTCGAAATGGGAAGGAATTGTTCCACTCATCACGAGACATTACCATGAGAAAAGCTATGATGCGATTTACCGGTGGGCAGAAGAGTTCATGCAGATACAACCTTGTCCGGAATGCGATGGAGCAAGGCTCAAGCGCGAATCGTTGAATTATAGGATCGGAGAAAAAAATATTGCCGAACTCGCTTCGATGGAGATCAATCAACTTGGGAAATGGTTTGATGATGCGGAAAAATTTCTTGATGAAAAGCAGCAAAAAATCGCTGCGGAAATTTTAAAAGAAATTCGAAGCCGGATAAAATTTTTACTTGGAGTTGGAATTGATTACCTGACTTTAAATTCTCCGTCAAAAACTTTGAGTGGTGGAGAAGCGCAACGGATAAGGCTTGCCACGCAGATCGGTTCGCAGTTGGTTGGCGTACTTTATATTTTGGATGAACCAAGTATTGGTTTGCATCAACGCGATAATCATCGGTTAATTGATTCGCTGAAAAAATTGCGTGATGTCGGAAACAGTGTGATTGTTGTTGAACATGACAAAGATATGATGGCCGAAAGCGATCATATTCTTGATCTTGGTTTTGGTGCCGGTGT
>JBIOHI010000002.1:0-31872 GCA_044448845.1 Bacteroidia bacterium | reverse complement strand
TTTTGGTGCGTTGAGCAACTGGAAAGAGGTTTTGGATTTCTTTTCAAAAAAATACAGGGTCATCATTCCGTTGATACCTATTTTTGAAATGAATATTCTGAAATTAAGCGTAGATGGCCTGGCAGAGTTTATTCGTGATTTTATCGCCTATAAAAAATTGGAGAACGTGAATTTATTGGGTAATTCGTTGGGCGGGCATATTGCTTTGGTATTCTTAAAAAAATATCCTCAATTTGTGCATTCACTTTTACTTACCGGAAGTTCCGGATTGTACGAGAGTGCATTTGGTGCTGAGTATCCAAAAAAAGGAGATAAAAAATGGATCGAAGAGCGCGTGAGAGTGACGTTTTACGATCCAAAAGTGGTGACTGAAGAATTGGTGGAAGAAGTATACACCACCTTACAGGACAGGGGAAAGATACTTCGTATTTTAACTATGGCCAAGTCAGCTATCAGGCATAATATGAAAAAGGACTTACCAAATTTTACTTTGCCAACTTGTTTGATCTGGGGTTTGCAGGATGTAATTACTCCACCGAATGTGGCGGAAGAATTTCATCAACTCATGCCGAATTCGGAATTGCATTTTCTGGATCATTGCGGGCATGCAGCAATGATGGAACGCCCGGAAGAATTTAATACTTTAGCAGACGATTTTTTTTCAAGGATCAGAATTAAAAAATAATGTTCGCCAGCGATCTTATATCAAATGAATTGCTTCCGTTAAAAAAAACGGATACTTGCGAAACCGCAGCGGTTTTTATGCATAACTTTGAAGTTGCCCATTTGCCGGTAATAGATAACGGTAAGGTGATCGGATATGTTTGTTTGAAAGAGATCTATGCTGAGCCCAAATCGAGCAAACTGGATAATTTTATACGAAACGAAAAACAATTTACTGTTTTTTTTAACCAGCATTTATTTGAAGTGATTAATTACATGAGTGATTCTTCATTAAGCACGATTTCCGTATTGAATGATGAAGGAAACTATTCCGGAATAATTTCTTATCATGAATTGATAAACGACCTGTTTCATCATTCCTCACTTGCCCAACCGGGTGGAATAATTACTTTGGAAATGAAGGCAAAAGATTACTCGTTGGCTGAATTGTCGAGGATAGTCGAATTCAATGATGTGAAAATTATCAATACGTATATTGGAACAACAAAAAATGATGAGTATAGTATTTTTGTTTCACTCAAGATAAATCAAATCGAATTAAAGAATGTGATCGCATCTTTCGAACGACATGGAAAAATTATCCGAAGCGTGAACCAGGCTGTTCAAAAAGAAGAAAAATTTACGAACAGGTATGAATGGTTAATCAAATATTTAAACACCTGATATGAAAGTAGCCATTTACAGCAGGGTATTTAACAAAGAAAATAGTAAGGATATACAATTAGTATTCGATCTGTTAAATGAATCGGAAATAAGTTATATCACGGAAGAATTATTTTTTGCACAATGCATTGCCTCCGGATTGAAATCAAAGACATCTGGCACTTTTTCATCTCAGGAAGAAATAAAGGAATTTTCTCCTGATTTTTTTATCATTCTCGGAGGGGACGGGACCATCTTGGATTCCATAACCTTCATGGGAAATAATCCTGTTCCCGTTTTGGGAATAAATAAAGGTCGGTTGGGATTTCTTGCGGGGGAAAGTGCTTCGGATATCAAAAATGCTATTGGGAATTTATTGAAGGGTCATTATTCCATTGATAATCGGTCGGTATTGCAACTCGATTCCAGCAACGGGCTTTTTAAAAATGCGAATTACGGCTTGAATGATTTTGTCATTCATAAAAAAGACAGTTCGTCCATGATCACCATTCATGTGTATACCAATGGTGAATATCTGAATTCGTATTGGTCGGATGGATTAATTATTTCCACTCCTACGGGTTCCACGGGGTATTCGTTAAGCTGCGGAGGCCCGATATTATACCCGGGTTCGTCAAGTTTTGTGATTACTCCAATCGCTCCGCATAATTTAAATGTGCGGCCTATGGTAATTTCCGATAAAAATGTGCTTTCATTTGAGATCGAAGGGCGCAGCACAAGTTTTTTGATTTCGTTGGATTCCAGGTCGGAAGCAATTGAACCAAACGTGCAACTGGCGGTCAAAAAAGCGCCATTCAAATTTGAATTAATCAGGTTCAAAGAGGATACATACCTCAAGACATTAAGAAGAAAGTTAATGTGGGGATTGGATAATCGTAACTTATAAATGAAGTATTATTAACACGGAGGATATAATAATTCACAAAAAATATATTTTATTTGCGATTCGTTTCGAAAGTGCTACTTTTGTTTCGGACACAATACGAATGAAAATCTCTTTAAAAAGGTGTAGAATAGCTTTAATTTTAAGTTTGCTGATATTAGCAAAAGCGAACGCGCAAAAACTTGAGATAGGAATCTTGGGTGGTGGGTCGTATTATTATGGCGATATTGTGAATGAATGGGAACCACAGGCTATTTCTTATTCTGCCGGAGTTTTTGCAAGGTACCATTTGAGTGAGAATATGGCTATTAAAGGTTTTTTCGGTTATTGCAAGGTTGTGGGTTCTGATTCAAATAGCACCAGTGAATGGCAACAAAAAAGAAATTTATCGTTCTGGGCTGATATTGTTGAGGGATCAGTCCAATTCGAATATAGTCTTGTTAAAGATATTACACGTGGCAGAAGGTTACGAAACAGAGTAATACCTTATGTTTTTGCAGGTATAGGAGGAATGTATTTTTGGAATTATGGACCTGCTCCGGTTCCTTGGTCTGGCGGGGGAGTTGGAAGTACGGTACCTCTGTGGGGATTAGGTGATGGAGGTGTGATTTATAATCAATTTGCCGTCACTTTACCTTTTGGTGTTGGAGTTAGAGTAAAAGTTTCTCAGAGTGTAAATATAGGTTTTGAATTCGGTGCTCGTTATACTACCACTTCTTATATCGATGATGTAGCTGGTCCAAGTGAGAAATTTGTTGATCCGAGTTTGTTAAAATATGATATCTCTCGAAAGATGGTTTACGGACCATCAAAAATAGAGGGATGGGCTTACCCAGGCAAACAGAGGGGAAAAATTGCTATCAGTGATATGTATTTTATTTACGGATTAACTTTATCGTATCGGCTTGGTCTTTCAGGTGGCGGTGGGTATAGAGGTAAAGCTATTCGTTGCCCGCGTTTCTACTAATCAATTTCACTTTTTAACTTGAATTGCTAATGACAATGGCTATATTTGCCATTTATGGGTAATCTTAGAGCGGTTATTTATTTTCTTTTTCTTGCCATTCCATTTCACTTATTTTCCCAAGGAATAGAGTTTGGTTTGATGGCCGGAGCTTCCAATTATGCTGGAGATCTTAGCAATAAAACAATCATGTTGTCACAAACTCATTTGTCCGGCGGGGTAATGGGAAGGTACCATATTAATGAGGACTGGGCAATTAAAGCTTTTCTAGGTTATGGAAGAATTTCGGGGGCCGATTCGTTAGCAAGTAGTCCTTATCGTCTCGCCCGTAACCTGAATTTTTTTAGTGATATTTACGAATTTTCGGTACACATGGAATTAAATCTAGTCAAAAATCCTCCCGGACATAGAAGATTGGTTCCCTACATCTTTGCCGGAATCGGGGTTTTTAATTTTAATCCTAAAACAAAATACCACGATACTATTTATGAACTACAACCTCTTGGAACCGAAGGACAAGGAACAACAACTTATAATGATAGAACCAAATATGCCCTAACGACCGTTTGTATTCCTTTCGGATTCGGGTTGAAAAAACAGGTAGGTGAGCATATTGCAGTTGGAGTCGAAGCAGGTGTAAGGTTTACTTTTACAAATTATCTTGATGATGTATCCGGGACTTATGCTGATGCCCAGATCGTACGTGCTGCCAATGGAATTATTGCTTCAAAGTTGTCTGACCGAAGTGGTGAGAAGAGTCCGGATGGGGTTAATATTTTTAGAGATGGCGATCATCGGGGATATAAATCTTTTGCGTTTACCGATATGTATTTTATGGGAGGCTTCAGTGTAACTTATGTTTTCAGAAACGCTGTTGTAAAATGTCCAAAATTCTAACATTTTATTTTTTCAAGGTTATCCTTGTATCTTCATTATTTACTACCGGTTTAAATACCTTCGCTCAATCTCTTGAGGTTGGCGCAATGGCTGGTTTATCTAATTATCTTGGAGATATGGCCCCAACGCCTGTTTTGAAGGAAACAAAATTTGCATCAGGAGTCTTTGCACGGTTGAATTTAAGCAGTTCATTTGCTTGGACGAATGGAATAAATTTCGCTCAGGTTTCAGGAAATGATAACAATTTTTCAGCTAACCAATATAGAAATCTCAACTTCAAATCCAATATTTATGAGCTGTCTTCCGTGCTGGAATTTAATTATTTTAAATATGGTGTTGGGGTTTTGGATAACAGATTCACTTCTTACCTGTTTGCCGGAATCTGCGTTTTTAATTTCAATCCCCAGGCGAGTTACAATGGACAAACCTATAATCTAAGAGACTATCAGACGGAAGGGGTGAATTATAGTCCGTTTGCTATGGGAATTCCATTTGGTATTGGCTGCAAATGGATCCTGAACAAAAACATCAATTTTGAATGGCAATTTGGCTTCCGGAAGACATTCACAGATTACCTGGATGATGTAAGCGGAGATTATCCCAATCTCACCGATCAAATAAAAAAAAGCCAGACTGCTGCTATGCTTAGCGACCCCTCTTATTTAAAAAACGGGGGACCAATGGTAAACAGAAATGGATACAAGCGTGGTAATTCTGATTTTACAGATTGGTATATGATTGGAGGAATATGCATCACCTACCGAATTTACAGTAAGATAAAGTGTGCAAGATTTTATTAAATTCGCACCAATTCAGATTTTTGAATGAGTTTAAAAAATAAAATAATTTCGGATAAATTGCCGGAACACCTTGCTATTATTATGGATGGCAATGGCCGATGGGCGAAAAAAAAGGGGAAGTACCGGATATTCGGACATCAGAATGGGGTTGAGTCTGTTAGACTCGTGACTGAAGCGTGTGCTGAGATTGGAATTAAGTTTCTGACCTTATACGCATTTTCCACAGAGAACTGGTCTCGACCAAAACTTGAAGTGAACGCATTGATGAGTTTGCTCGTTTCTACTATTAAAAAGGAGACCAAAACATTAATTAAAAATAATATCCGTCTTGAGGCTATAGGAAATTTAGAGGATTTGCCGGTCAAATGCAGGAAAGAATTGATTTCCGCAATGGAGGAGACGAAGAACAATACACGAATGACCTTGATCCTGGCGTTAAGTTACAGTTCAAAATGGGATATCATCAATGCGGTAAAATCCATTGCAGAAGAGGTGAAAAAAGGCAAAGCTTCTGTTTCAGAGATCAATGATAAAATGATTGAAAGACACCTTTCGACTAGTAATTTTCCAGACCCGGAATTGATGATCAGAACCAGTGGCGAACATCGGATAAGCAATTTTCTTTTATGGGAACTTGCTTACAGTGAATTGTATTTTACCGACAAATTATGGCCCGATTTTAAAAAAGAGGATCTTTTTGAAGCCCTGATAGATTACCAGCAACGGGAACGAAGATTCGGAAAAACAAGTGAGCAGTTATCCAGTTAATGAAAAAATTTAAATTTATTCTCTTGTTTTTTTCTTTGGTTTTCACATTTAACTTATGTGCGCAGGTTGACGACACTTCGGTTGTTTCTAAACCGTTTCAGCAACCTAATGTCATCGATTATAACCGTCCTCATACCTATATCCTCGCAAACATTGTGATTACCGGTACTAATTTCTACGACAAAAGTGTGCTGCAAATTTTAACGGGTTTAACCATTGGACAGAAAATAAAAATCCCATCCGATGATATTTCCAAAACCATCATGAACCTCTGGAGGCAAAAACTTTTCGATGACATTAAAATCCGGATTATGGATATCCAGGAGGATAAAATAACTCTCGAAATTTACCTAAGGGAAAAACCCCGATTATCTACTTTTTCCATCAAAGGATTGAGAAAAGGGAAAGCCAATTCGCTTCGTGAAGACCTGACCATAAAGTCGGGCCAGATCATCACTGAAAATATGCTCAAGAGTGTAAAAAATGAGATAAAGAAATTTTTCACTGAAAAAGGTTTTCTGAATGCGAAATCCAATATTACCCAGGAAACGGATAACGCGGCAAAGAACACTGCCAGGCTTAAAATTGAGGTTGACCGAGGTCCTAAAATAAAAATTTACGACATCACTTTTTCAGGTAATTCGGCTTTAAAAGATAATGAACTCAGGAAACTCCTGAAAAAAACGAAACGCAAAAGAAGATTTCTGGCTAAATCAAGATTCATTGAAGAAGATTACAAGGACGACAAACAACATATCATCGAAAAATATTTATCGATGGGTTATCGCGATGTGGAAATAACTTCGGATTCGATTTACCGGCATGATGAAAAGACTATGAATATTCATATCAACATTTCCGAAGGAAGAAAATATTTTTTCAGGAACATTGCTTTTATTGGAAATACAAAATACAGCACAGAACTTTTAAAAAGTATTTTGAACATCAAGCGCGGTGACGTATATGATCAGTCCACTCTTGATCAACGAATCAATATGAATCAAAATGGGTTGGACATCAGCACACTTTATATGGATGACGGGTATTTGTTTTTTAATATCATGCCGGTGGAAGTACTTGTAGAAAATGATTCCATCGACCTGGAAGTAAGAATACATGAAGGTGAACAGGCGAGAATCAACCGCGTAACGGTAAAAGGAAATACTAAAACCAGTGATCATGTGGTATTAAGAGAACTGAGGACGAAACCCGGGCAACTTTTTAGCAGAACGGATGTAACCCGCTCGCTGCGGGAGTTGGGGCAACTGGGTTATTTTCACCAGGAAGGTTTAGGTGTGAATCCTGTTCCTCACCCTGAAAGCGGAACGGTGGACATTGAATATAAAGTGGAAGAAAGGCCCAATGATCAGATTGAACTCAGTGCCGGATGGGGAGCCATTTCTATAGTTGGAACATTGGGCTTAACTTTGAATAATTTTTCAACTCAGCGAATGTTCAATAAAAAAGCTTGGAGCCCGGTTCCTTCCGGGGATGGTCAGCGACTTTCTTTGCGTGCACAGACAAATGGAACCTATTATCAGTCCTACAGTGCTTCGTTCATGGAGCCCTGGCTTGGAGGTAGGAGACCCAACGCACTTTCAGTTTCAAGTTATTATTCCATTCAAAGTAACGGTTATCCCATAGGCAGTGATTACCGTGCATCGTTAAATACTTTTGGTTTTGTGGTAGGATTGGGAAAACGATTGAAATGGCCAGATGACTGGTTTGTGATCAACTACCAAACAAGCTACCAGCGATATGAAAATTATGCAAGTGTTGCAACGGGTCAGTCTTACCTGGCAACTGTTCCCCCTGGAGGAACCAATAACATCAGTTTCAAAATTACAGTTGGACGTAATTCCACTCAGCCGTTGATCTATCCGGTTTCCGGTTCCAATTTGTCCATGTCGGTTCAATTTACTCCTCCGTACAGTTTATTCAGCGGAATAGATTATTCCACTCTCGATGCGAGTCAGAAGCTTCATTGGCTCGAATTCCATAAATGGAAATTTGATGCAACCACGTATACCACACTTTTTGGAGGCGAAAGAAAACTGGTGTTGATGAGTCGAGCTAATTTTGGTTTCATTGGTTATTACAATCCGAATGTGGGAATGACACCGTTTGAACGATTCTGGGTAGGTGGTTCGGGTTTGCTTGGTTTCAGTCTTGATGGCCGTGAACTGATCGCACTCCGCGGTTATCCGGATAATTCTCTTACCCCAACGGTAAATGTAAATGGTGTTCCTACCCGCACAGGAGGAACCATCTATAACCGGTTTACCATGGAATTGCGTTATCCCATCTCAACCAATCCTCAGGCAACTGTCTTTCCTCTGGTGTTTTTGGAAGCAGGTGGTGCATGGTTGAATTTTAAAGATTATAATCCATACGAGATTTACCGCTCGGCAGGTGTAGGGGTAAGAATATTTTTACCCATGTTCGGGATGATCGGGCTGGATTGGGGTTACGGTTTCGATCCGTTACCATTCTCCACCACTCCCAGTGCAGGAAATTTCCACTTTCTCATCGGTCAACAATTTTAATTTCAGAAGTCATGTTTAAAAAAATTGTATTTACCCTTTCAGCAATTGCCATGATGTCCTATATTGCCATGGCTCAACGTTTTGCTTATGTCGACACAGAATATATGCTGGATATGATTCCCGCTTACCGCTCTGCGCAAAAACAACTGGACCAGCTATCGGAAGACTGGCAGAAAGAGATCGAGAAGCGTCAGCTCGCTATCGATAAAATGTACAAAGATTACCAGGCTGAGCAGGTTCTTCTTACCGAGGAATTAAAGAAAAAACGCGAAACTGAGATCCGCGATAAAGAAAAAGAATTGAGGGATTACCGCAATCAAAAATTCGGGTTTGAAGGGGAATTATTCAAAAAGCGCCAGGAACTGATCAAACCGATCCAGGATAAAATTTTTGATGCCGTGCAAAAAATTGCAAAACAAAGTGCATTAGATTTTATATTTGCCAAATCAGGCGAGATGATCATGCTGTATACAAATGCCCGTTATGATAAGAGTGATGAGGTTTTAACTGAACTGGGCGTGGTTGTTCCGAAGAAAACGCAAACACAGAATCCAAATCAAAACCCGAATCAAAACCCGATGCCGGGAATGAACAATATGAATAATAACAATTTAAACAATCCAAAAAAATAGAAATGAAAAGAACCGTTTTTAATGCCACATTAGCCGGGTTTCTGTTAGTGTGTTTTAGTTTAAGCAGTGCTAACGCGCAGTCACACAAGCTCGGTTATATCGACTTTCAGGACCTGATGCAGCAAATGCCCGAGTACAGCAAAGCCAATTCCGATATGGAATCATATGGTAAATTATTGAAAGATGAACTTGATAAAATGACTTCGGAATACGAAAAGAAACTGGATTCTTACCAGAAGGACGGTCCTAAAATGGCCGATGCCATTAAGGAAATGAAGGAAAAAGAACTGCGTGATATGCAACAAAGGATACAATCGTTCCAGCAATCGGCACAGCAGGATCTTCGCAAAAAGGAAGAAGAATTATTGAAACCTATCATCGAAAAAGCCAAAAAAGCGATCATCGATGTAGGAAAAGAAAATAATTACTATTATATTTTTGATGCAAGCCAGGGGTCCCCCCTCATTTACAAACCTGAAGGAGAGGATGTGATGGATCTGGTGAAGAAAAAACTATCCATTACCGGGATGAGAAAATCAGAACAACCACCGGCACAACAGCAAGGGCAACCACAACAAGCACAGCCAGTACAGCCCAAGCCAGCAGCTAAACCGTCACAGAAAAAATAAAAATAGCAATTTCATATCAAAAAAAACGGAACCATCCGGTTTCGTTTTTTTTATGTGAAAGAAGAGTCGAGATTTTTGGAAGTACTTTTTGCCCTCGCCAAGCGTTTTATCCAAATCTAACCCTTCACAAAATGAAAAGAATACATATTTTCAGTTTTGCATTATGCCTTCTGATGCAATTCTTTCAGGTTTCAATTGCGCAACAAACAAGGTTATTTTCTAAAACATTTGGCGGGGCTAATTATGATGTGGGTAGTGCTATATTGCAAACTGGCGACAGCGGTTTTATCATTGCAGGACAAACCATGAGCTATGGAGATACTTTAGGCGATGCCTACCTGGTTAGAATAAATCGGGAAGGAAATGAAATTTGGGATAAAAGTTATTCTCAGAGATTACTGGGAGGCGCTAATGCAATCGCACCGGCAAGTGACGGGGGATTTTTACTGGCAGGACACTCGGAAACGGATTCCTTCGATTGCCAGTTCTATTTAATTCGGGTGAACTCTTCGGGAGACACAATCTGGACAAGAATGTTCGGGGGAGTCTATGACGATGCTGCCAGTGCAGTCATTCAAACCAATGACGGCAATTTTGTTTTAGCAGGTTTTGCCGATGAAAATAGCCCTTCAGGAAGTGATGCGTACATTGTAAAAATAGATATTTCAGGAAATATTCTATGGGCAAAAAAATACGGAAGCACTGCGAATGAATACGCCAATTCTATTCGTCAAACTGCAGACGGAGGTTATATTTTTGCCGGCAAAAAGGAAAATCCTACAGCCGGTTACGATGTATATCTTGTAAAACTTGATTCATCAGGAAATAAACAATGGGAAAAAACTTACGGGGGGAACAAGGATGACCTGGCTTACTGTGTGCGGAATTGCAAAGATGGCGGATATGTGATAAGCGGGTTGACTTACAGCTTTGGAAACGGCTCGGCAGATATTTATCTTATCAGGATAAACGCAACCGGAGACTTACTATGGACAAAAACTTTTGGCGGAAATTTATTCGATCAGTCGTATGATATTTTGCAAGTAGAAGATTCAGGGTTTATGGTTGCGGGATTTACACGAAGTTTTGGTGATACAATGAATGATATTTACATAATCAGTACCGATAAAAACGGAATGATGAATTGGAGCAAAACAATGGGGGGAAAAGGGGATGATGTGGCATTAAGCATCATTGAAAGTTTTGATAAAACCTATGTAATTGCCGGTCGGACATCTGGTTTTGGGGCTGGTAATGCCGATATGTTCGTTTTTCAAATGGATGATAAGGGAACTTCATCCACCGGGGTGGGTGAAATAATCAGAAACCCCGGAATGAGCACTGTTTTTCCCAACCCGTTTTCTGAAAATGCCACCTTAACTTATGCGAATTCAAAAAATAAAAATACCACCCTGTTTATTTATGATTTAAACGGAAAACTAATCACTGAACTTAAAGATACGGGTATAGGATCGTTCCATATAGAAAAAAACTATCTGTCGAATGGGATTTATTTTTATCGTTTACTCGATGCCGATGAAAATACTTTGATAGGAAAAGGGAAATTTGTGGTCGAATAGCTTTAATTTTTTTTTAGGGTCACCGCTTGCTATAATTAGGGGCTTCCTTTGTAATGGTCACATCGTGTGCGTGGCTTTCTTTTACACCTGCCCCGGTTATTTTTATGAATTTAGCCTGTTGCAAAGTTTTGATATCTTTTGAACCGGTGTATCCCATTCCGGCTTTCAAACCACCCACAAACTGGTAAACCACTTCAGATAATTTTCCTTTGAAAGGAACGATGCCCACAATTCCTTCCGGAACTAATTTGGCAATTTCATCTTCGGCATCCTGGAAATAACGGTCCTTTGAACCTTCTTTCATGGCTTCGATGGAACCCATTCCACGGTATGATTTGAATTTCCTTCCTTCATAAATGATCGTTTCACCCGGAGATTCTTCAACACCGGCAAATATAGAACCCGACATCACCGTGCTGGCACCTGCTGCAATGGCCTTAACGATGTCTCCACTGTAACGTATTCCTCCATCGGCAATGATAGGCACTCCGCTTTTTGCAATAGCTCGTGATGCTTCAAAAACAGCGGTGAGCTGAGGAACTCCGATTCCCGCAATTACGCGCGTAGTGCAAATGGAACCCGGGCCGACTCCGACCTTTACCGCGTCTACTCCTGCATCCACCAAAGCTTTTGCACCTTCACCTGTGGCAACATTTCCGGCAATGATTTGTATGTCACTGAATAATTTCCTGATCCGTTTCACTTCGCTCAACACACCAAAAGAATGGCCGTGAGCCGTATCGATTACAATCACATCAACTCCGGCTTTTACAAGAGAGTGAATTCGTTCTTCAGTATTGACAGAAACTCCTACAGCTGCTCCCACCAACAATCTCCCGTGCTCGTCCTTGCAAGCCTTTGGATGAGCTTTTACTTTTAAAATATCTTTGTAAGTGATGAGTCCTTTGAGCTTTCCTTTTTTATCAACCACCGGTAGTTTTTCAATTTTATATTTCTGCAAGATGGATTCGGCCTTCTTCAGATCGGTTCCTTCAGGTGCGGTGATGAGGTTTTCTTTTGTCATCACTTCACTCACTTTTTTGCTCACATTCTTTTCGAAACGGAGATCACGGTTGGTTAATATCCCAACCAGTTTGTGAGTGTCGTTCACGATCGGAATTCCCCCGATCTTATTTTCCTGCATCAGTTTAAGTGCTTCTTTCAGGGTAGCATTAACCGAAAGGGTAATAGGGTCGAGGATCATTCCACTTTCACTCCGTTTTACTTTCCGTACATTTTCCGCCTGCTGGTTGATGGTCATATTCTTGTGAAGTATGCCAATGCCGCCTTCCTGGGCAAGCGCAATGGCAAGGGACGAATCGGTAACGGTATCCATTGCTGCCGAAACAAGCGGAATGTTTATCCGGATTGTTCGGGTAAGTTGAGTGGATGTGTCCACTTCGCGTGGTAAAACTTTGGAAAGAGCAGGGAGAACGAGAACGTCATCGTAGGTTAAACCTTCCCCGTAAAATTTTTCGGTGTATCTTAACATGGCAAATAAATACTTTTCATTATTTGCCGTGCAAATCTATTAGAAATGTGGCGGATAAAAAATAATGTTTATAATTCGTCCATGATCCTTGCCAATTCACGGTCTTTATCTGTCACGATCCTGCCGGCACTATGGGTTTGTAGTTTTACATGAATCGTGTTGTAAGCATTTGTCCATTCAGGATGGTGATCCATTTTATCGATATGATAAGAAGCTTTTACCATCCAGGCGATTGCATCACCAAATGTTTTGAATGTGAAAGTCTTTTGAAGACTGTTTTCTTTTTCTGTCCAGTTCATAAATTATTTGTTATATAAATTCATTGCAGTTGTGATTCCTCGTTGTGCAAAGCATTCCACTGCTTCCACCGATCTTTTCACCAGTTCAGGTATCTGTTTTTGTTCTTCTTCATTCCAACGGCTTAAAACAAAATCAATCTGTCGGCCTTTTGAAAATTCGGAACCGATGCCAAAACGCAACCGTGGATAATTTTGAGTTTCGAGTAATTCGTTGATACTTTTTAATCCATTATGCCCTGCATCGGATCCTTTTTCCCGGATACGGATCTTTCCGAATGGAATGGCAAGGTCATCCACGATGACCAAAACATTTTCGGGAGTAAGTTTTAATTTTTCCATCCAATATCGCACGGCTTTTCCGCTCAGGTTCATGTAAGTGGTAGGTTTGATGAGGTGTAGTGATTTTCCTTTCAGGGAAAAATGAGCGTAATCGGCATGCCTTGCAGGTTCAAACTTCGAATCATGCTTTTTTGCGAGCGCATAGGTTATGTCGAAACCGATGTTGTGCCTGGTGAGAGCGTATTCATCACCGATATTTCCCAGTCCGGCAATCAGAAATTTCATGTTAAAATTTTAAACCTTTCATCCGCACAAAAATAAACGGATGATTGGAATACCCTTTTATTCAGAAAAATATTTTATTAAAGCGGCATGTCGAATTTGGACTTCATTCACACGGGAAGCGTTTATAACTTTATTTCGGTCATATCCCCAGATGAATAAATTTGAACATGCAATAAAAAACTACAATAACTTAAATTAAAAAGTATGAAAACCAACAAAATTATTATCACGGGAATTGCTGGGGGAGTGGCCTTTTTCATTTTCTACTGGTTGCTGTATGGATTGTTAGCTATGGACTACATTTCGGATCACACTGCTCACCAGGAAGTTTACCGGAAACAAAATGAAACGGTCTGGTGGTCGATGATCCTGAGTAATTTTGCCCTCGGATTTTTCTTTACTGTCATTTTAAGCATGTTGGCCAAGGTTCCTACTATTGCTGAAGGAATGAGTATTGGCGCCCTGCTGGGTGTATTAATGACCATCAGTACCGATCTGATGGATTATTCGATGATAGATTTCATGGGACTTCATGCAATAGCTGCCGATGTGATTGTCTATGGGGTGATGTGTTCCCTTAGTTGTGGAGTGATTGTTTGGGTGATGCGGCAGGGAACTAAAAAAGAAAGCTAATACTGCTAGCGTATATTTAATAGTCCGATTTCATCGAACTAAAAATCTGCGGCTACGGTATATCTCCCGCTTACAAGCGGGAGATATTATAAAATGTGTTTAGACTATTTTATAATAACAATTGGTATAAATTTAATCGTAAAGCTCCATTCGATTTTCCCTAAGAATAACTGGGAAACATTACCGGGATTTCCGTAAAGGGGTCGCACGTTAATTTTTTTTCTCGCGGAGTTTAATGAAGAATTTTTTCATCAATGTTGCGCATTCATTTTTCAAAATGCCTGTTACCAGTTTTGTTTTTGGGCGCAATAAATTTCCAAACCTGCTATATCCGCGTTTTTCGTCTTTAGCACCATAAACCAGTTTGGCTGCCTGGCTCCAAAAGATAGCTCCTGCGCACATCGGGCAAGGTTCAACGGTTACATAAACGGTGCATTCGGTGAGGTATTTTGCTCCGAGGAAATTCGAAGCGGCTGTAATGGCTTGCATCTCGGCATGCGCAGTGGCATCTTTGAGTTTCTCCGTGAGATTGTATCCTTTTCCTATGATCTGGTTTTCGAAAGTAATGATGCATCCCACGGGAATCTCATTCTCCTCATAAGCTTTTTGTGCTTCTTTAAGCGCAAGCATCATAAAATAGTCATCGGAAAATATTTTCTCAACCACGGAGTTTAAAAATTTTATTGAAATAAGACGCGTTGAAAAAAGTTATTCGATCAATAATTTTTTGATTAGAGTACCACCCTGGGTGGTTACCCGCACGATGTAAATTCCGCTTGTAAAATTATCCAACGGGAAGATCAAGGTTAAATCAGAGGTATTGATTTGCTGGATCAATGTACCGGATGTATTAAAAATTTCAACTGTTTTGTCTCCACCTATCCCGTTGAAATCAATAATTACTTTGTCTCTTGCCGGATTCGGATTCATTACAATATTTCCGTTTGAAGAAGCGAAATCAGCATTTTTAATATAAACCGAATCCGAAAAGTTGGTACACCCGTTGGTACTGATGGATTTCACGCGATACAAGCCATTGCTGGCTATGTTCAGGATCTGAATATTTGAATTGGCAAGCGTATCGTTATCGAATAACCACTGGTACCGCGTTGCCGCTGAACTTTGTAACTGTGTTCGTGAAAGAACAGTGATGACCGGTTTGGAAGGAGAAATATTTACCGTAAGCATGGAAGAAACACTATCGGTACAATTATTTATATCGGTCACTTTGAGCGAAACAGTGTAATACCCAAAGGTAGTGTATGATTTGGTAACCTGATTTGATTTACCGGTGGTACTGTCGCCAAAATACCAGGTTCGCGATGAAGAATTTAAAGTCGTATCCGTAAGTAAGAATTTGTTATCGCTCGAACATTGTATCGCCTGGTTCACATTGAAACCCCCCGATGTTTTTGGAAAAACAGTAAATGTCCTGGTCACCGAATCGCGGCAGTTATAATCTGAAATCGAAATTAATTTTACCCTGTAAGATCCCGGCTTGGTAAAACTTTTAATTAAACCGGAAAGGTTGGAGAATGACGAATCACCGAAATTCCAGTAACTTGAAAGATTACCGTAAGGGATGGTAGAATTATCACTCAGGTTGAATGCGTTTCCGGTGAAGCATTGTGAAGTGTTGTTCTGCGAAAATGCTGCAACAGGATTCGGATGAACGGAGACAATCTTTGAAATTGAATCAGAACAATAGTTGCCGGATTGAACAATTAATTTTACCAGGTAATTTCCCGGGAACAAATACGATTTAAATTCGTTTGCATTCGAATCGATGCTGCCGTCACCGAAATCCCAGTACCTGCTTGCCGTTGAAGGGGAGGTTATCGAAGTGTCGGTGAAGTGGAAATTATTTCCATTGAAGCAAAGCAAGGTGTCATTTTGTGAAAATCCAACAAGCGGATTAGCGTAAACGGAAATAGTTTTGACTGCCGAATCAATACAGAATTTATCGGAAACTTCGTATAAGGTAACTCGGTAGCTGCCGGGTGAAACGAAACTCTTGTTGAAACTGTCAGCGGTTGTAGTGTCACCATCGCTGAAATACCAGAACCTGCTAAGATTTCCCTGGGTTATCTTTGAAGTGTCTATTAGTGCAAAATTATTCCCGGTGAAGCACATGCCCTGGCTGCTCAGAGAAAATGCTGTTAACGGCTGGGGATAAACCATCACGGACTTCACTATGGAATCCACACAACCATCAACGGTAGTAGTTGTAAGTTTCACAGGATATGTTCCATAACTCAAATAAGATTTAGGGATCAACTGAATTGAATTGAAATTTCCGTCACCAAAATCCCAATGCCTCGAATAAGGTCCCGAGTATGATGAGGAAACATCATCAAACACAAAATAATTTCCCGAGAAGCACTGACCTATGCTTCCTGTAATATTGAAATCAATGCTGGTTTGAGGATAAACCGTGAAAGTCCGCTTAACAGAATCGGAACAATTAGTAACGGAGGAAACCAAAAGGCTGACGGTGAAAGTTCCGAAGTTCTTGAAATTTTTGTTTACTGATATGGAAGTGGAGGTATCACCATCACTGAATTTCCAAAGCCGGTTGAAGCTTCCTGATGACATGGTGCTGGTGTCGTTCAGTTGAAAAACATTGCCTGTGAGACATTGAGCAAAATTATTTTGAGAGAAACCTGCACGGGGTTGAGCGTAAACATTGATAACATTTTTAACCGAATCCATACAACCAAAATCTGAGGTGGTAGTTAGCGTTACTGTATAATTTCCGGATGCCGAATAGGATTTGTTCGAGAACATCGCAGTCGAAGAAGAACCGTCACCAAAGTCCCACTGGCGTTTGAATGCTCCTGATAAAATGGTGGAAGTATCCGAGAATAAAAATAAATTATTCCCCTGGCATTGATTCGAATTGCTGGTATAAAATCCGATATTGGTTTGGGGATAAACGATGAAATTCTTTATGACCGAATCACTGCAACCGTTTGGAGAATTTACAAGCAATTTGGCGCTGATTGTTCCTGCTGCAAATGATTTACTGATCGCTGATGCTGTATCAGTCTGGCTATCGCTGAAATACCAGTTGCGTATATACGCACCGGTCGGGCTGGTGGAGGTATCTGTTAGAATAAAATTATTTCCTGCAAAACATTGCGTAAAATTATTTTGAGTGAATCCTGCTTTTGGCTGGGCATTCACCACGATATTTTTCGTGATAGAATCGGCACACCCGTAATTGGTAATTGTTTTTAGTATAACAGGATAAACTCCGGGAGTAGTATATGATTTTCCGATCAGGTAAGAAGCCGAAGCAGATCCATCACCAAATGTCCATGAACGGGTGAATGATCCTGTAGCCAGGAATGATGTATCTATGAATAAGAAATTATTTCCGTTGTAACATTGAGTAGGATTATTCACCGAGAATCCAACAACCGTTGGCGGAAACACATTGAGTGTTTTTGAGACTGAATCACTGCATCCGATCGAAGAAGATGAAACAAGTTTCACTGCGTAAGTTCCGGCAGACGAAAACGATTCAACGGGATTTACTGCCGAGGATGTATCGCCATTTCCGAACTTCCACAAGCGGGTATAGGATCCTGAAGAAAGTGAAGAAGTATCCGACAGAGAGAAGGAATTTCCATTGAAGCATTCAGATAAATTGTTCTGTGTGAAACCTGCTTTTGGCTGAATAGCTAAGGTTGCGATCTTTTGTGCAGAATCCATGCATCCGTTATTGGAAGTGGTGGTAAGGCTTATTACGTATGAACCGGCCGCAGCGTAAGATTTATTGACAAAAACAGAAGTGGCTGTGGTGGCATCACCTAAATTCCATGAACGCGAGAAAGACCCTGATGAAATGGATGAAGTATCAGTGATCGAAAATAAATTATTCAGCAAACATTGATTCGGGTTGGTGATGATAAAACCGACTTTGGTTTGAGGGTAAACCGTAAAGACCTTTGTGGTTGAATCGGAACAGCCGAATGGAGAAGTAGCAACCAGCTTAGCATTGAAGATTCCGGAAGATGAAAAAGATTTGTTTACCGATGACAAAGTAGAAGTATCCCCATCGCTGAAACTCCAGTTCCGGTTATAAGTCCCTGATGAAATGAAACTGGTATCATTTAATGAAAATACATTTCCGGATAAACATTGCGAAGTATTGTTTTCAGTGAATCCTGCTTTTGGCTGAACATTCACTACGAAAGTTTTTTGCAATGAATCCACACAATTGTTGTTCGTAGAGGTAATTAATTTTACCTGGTATGTTCCCGGATTCAGATAGGATTTTCCGAATGAAACTGAATTTGAAGTACTGCCGTCTCCAAGCTTCCATAAACGACTGAAAGTTCCGGATGAAACGGATGAAGTATCATTCAACGAAAAATTATTTCCGTTAAAACATTCTGAATAAGTATTGGAACTGAAACCAATTTTTGTTTGAGGATAAACCGTAAAGTTTTTCAAAACTGAATCACTGCAGCCACTTTGAGAGGTTGCAACCAATGTAGCCGTAACACTTCCATCGGTGCCGAAAGATTTAGTGGTTGGATTTGATGCGGAAGATGTAAGGTCACTGAACCTCCACAAGGTGGTGGTGGTTCCGGAAGAAACAAAAGATGTATCGGTCAAAGTGAAACTATTGCCCGACAAACATTGCGCAAAATTATTTTGGGTGAATCCGGCTTTTGGCTGAACTTTTACAACCACCGTTTTCTGCACCGAATCCAGGCAACCTTGATTGGTGGTGGTGTTCAGTTTTACCTGGAAGGAATTCTCCGTTAAATAAGATTTATTAACGGACACGGCAGCGGAAGTTGCCCCGTCTCCGAGATGCCATAACCGGGTAAAACTGCCTGATGAAACAGCGGAAGTGTCGCTGAAAATAAAATCATTTCCTGCGAAACATTGCGAATAACTGTTAGCACTGAAACCAATATTGGTTTGCGGATAAACGGTGAATATTTTTGATACCGAATCACTACAACCGCTTTGAGAAGTGGCGATAAGTTTCACGGTATAGGTTCCATCTCCGGAAAAAGATTTATTAAGAGAGTTTGAAGTGGACGTGGTGAGGTCGCTGAATTTCCACAGTACTGTATAAGTTCCCGAAGGTACAAAAGAAGTGTCAGTCAGACTGAAACTGTTTCCCGACAAACATTGGGCAAAATTATTTTGCGTAAACCCGGCAGAGGGTTGTGCACCAACCGTCATGTTTTTTTGTACCGAATCGAGGCAGCCGTTGTTAGTAGTAGTGATAAGTTTTACCTGGTAGGTTCCGGTTGCTAAATACGATTTAGTAACGATGGCAGCTGCCGAAGTGGATCCGTCACCCAATCTCCAAAGCCTCGTGTACGATCCTGATGAAACAGCAGAAGTGTCGGTGTAAACAAAACTGTTGGTATTGAAACATTGAACCTGGTTATTCGTATTGAAACCGATGGTGGTTTGCGGGTAAACGGTAAATGTTTTTGAAACGGAATCCTGGCATCCATTATTCGAGGTTTCGATCAGTTTGATCGAAAAAGTTCCTGCACTTGAAAATGATTTATTGAAATTACTGGCAGCCGAACTTCCACCGTCACTGAATATCCATTGACGTGAAATAGTCCCCGAAGAAATGGTGGAGGTATCATTTAAAAGGAAAGCATTCGAAGAAAGGCACTGCGCAAAATTATTTTGTGTGTACCCAACCACTGGCTGAGGATAATTATTTACAACAATATTTTTTATAACTGAATCAACGCAACCATTTAAAGTGGTGGATTTAAGTTTTACATTGTACGAACCGCTTGAGGCATAACTTTTCACCACCACTTGTGAAGCCGAAGTGGTAGCATCACCAAAGTCCCACAAGCGTGTGTAAGTTCCCGAACTTGTATCCGTAAATGTGAAGTTGTTTCCGGTGAGGCACTGGCTCGATCCGTTCACTGTAAATCCTAAATTCGTTTGGGGATAAACCGTAAAATTTTTTGTGGTTGAATCAAAACAATTATTATTGGATTGAGCTACCAGTTTAATTGTGTGTACACCGGGTGTTGTGAAACCATTAACAACAAAACCACCGCCCGGAGTTCCACTTGCACCAAATATCCCATCATCATAATATTTTATTAAAATAAGATTTCCTGATACAATTTTTGAAGTATCAGTAATACTAAATGAGTTCCCTGTTAAACACTGCGCAAAACTGTTTTGTGTATAACCACTTGTAGGCTGCGCCCAAACGTTGATGGTTTGTTGCACAGAGTCAAGACATCCATGGTCGGTAGTGGTTATTAGTTTCGAAGTGTAAGTTCCATAACTGTTATAGTTTTTATTGAAACTTGAATTCACCGAATTGGTCCCGTCTCCAAAATACCAAAGCCGGGTATATGTTCCGGTAGAAATAGTTGACGTATCGGTAAATAAAAAATTATTTCCTGGGGCGCATTGCGATGCATTGTTCACGGTGTAACCGATGTTCGTTTGGGCATACACACTCAGGGTTTTGGTAACTGAATCGGAACAGGTGGCACCCGAGGTAACTACCAATTTCACGGAATAGGTTCCTGGCAAAAGGAAAGATTTATTCAAAGTGGAACTCGTGGAAGTATCCCCGTTGCTGATCTTCCATATTCTTGATAAACTGCCTGATGATACTTTTGAAGTATCCTGAAGTGTGAATGAGTTATTAGTGAAACATTGTTGCAGTTTATTTTGAGAGTATCCTGCTCTTGGCAAAGCAAAAGGGTAAATGGTCACATCCACATTTTTGGAGCTGTTACAACCGGTTCCGTTTCCAATAATAACAGTATAGGTTCCCGAATTACTTGAATCGGGATTAACGATTACAGGTGATTGTTGCGAACTGGTAAATCCTTTCGGACCGCTCCAAGCATAAGTTGATCCGCCCGATGCGGTAAGGCTCAACGAAATGCCAGCACACAATGGTGCATTGCTCGAAGCAGTTCCGAATCCCGGAACACATTCGGTGAAATTGGCTACAAAAGCATCCTCATTTCCTCCTCCATATGTCGTTTGGTAGGTACCCGAAGTAGCAAATCCACTCACGGTGCCCGTGGCACCCGTTATAACAACTTTCCCTTGCCCGTCAAGAATGATTCCGCGTGCATTATCATTTCCGCTACCTCCGTAATAAGTGGACCAAAGCCTTAAACCCGAAGAGTCAAATTTAAAAATCATTGCATCGGTTCCTGCACCCATGGTGGTTTGATAGGCAGTGCCGGTCGCAAGTCCGGTTGATCCCGCTCCGGCAGTTCCACCCATATAAATATTGGCAGAACCGTCAAGGGTCAAACTGTATGCATCATCCTGGCCTGAACCTCCTAAATAAGTTCCCCATTTTAACTGACCAGTTGTATCGAATTTTACTAGATACCCATCTCCACCTCCACCTGAGTTAGTGGCTTGAAAAGCTCCGGTCGTGGAAATTCCATTTGAAGAATTTGTTTGACCACAAAAATAAATATTCTTTGCAGGATCACATATCACGGTGTAAGGGTAATCCCAACTGCTTCCACCATAATAACTTCCCCACAGTCGTTGGCCTGAAGAATTGAAACGCGCAATGAAAAGATCTATATTCCCAAAAAGAGATTGGGAATATGTTCCGGATGTCGCAATTCCAGAAGAAGACTGGGTGAAACCGGTAAGAACAATATTATTGCTAATGTCTGTGCAAACTGCTCTGCCAAAGTCTGATGAAGTTCCTCCGTAATAAGTTCCCCAAAGTTTTTGCCCGGAAGAATTAAACTTTGCTAAATAACCATCACCGGATGAAGCCGGGGCTGCAATGGTGGTTTGCTGAGTACCCGCAGTTGCGATAGTGGTTGTAGAGGTAGTTTGCCCGCAAATGATAATATTGTTTTGAAGATCTATTGCGATACCATAAGCACTTTCTGCACCGCCACCACCGAAATAAGTAGCCCAGACTAAAGTTCCGGTTGAACTGAATTTTACGAGAAAGGCATCACCCGCTCCTCCATAATTAGGCTGATATAGAGACCCTGTGGTTGAAAGTCCGGATGAAGATGTTGTTGATCCGGTGATATAACAATTTCCGCTTGGGTCCATTACAATGCCATAAGCTTGATCATCCCCCCCCCCACCATAATAGGTACTCCATAATCTCTGCCCCGATGAATTGAATTTTGCGATGAAAGCATCATCTGCTCCACCGGCATAAGCAGATTGATAAGCGCCACTACTGGCAAGGTTCCCAAAGGTAGAATTGGTATAACCTGTAACCACCGTGTTTCCAGCACCATCCGAACAAATGGAATATGTTTCATCTACATTAGCAAATCCGGCATAATTTCCCCCGTAATAGGTGCACCAGTTCAAATTCGGAACCGGGTCGATCACCAGTTCATCTGTTGAACTCATCGTTTCAGCTAAAGTGATCCCGTAAACCTGGTCATTCAGTTTATTGAAAGAAGAAGTAACAGGAATTTGTGTTCCGTTTCTTAAAAAATAACTCGCAGGAATGGTTTCCGTGATATCGTGGATCGTGTTGCTGAGAATGAGTTGGCCATTGTTTTCACTGATGCCATCGGCTCCCGAAATTTTTAATTGGATGTCGGATACCTTTGCTCCGCGATGAACTATGATATTGTATTTTGGTTTATTGTCGGATAAAATGAATTCAATATCAATTCCATTCCACACATTATTATACACTACTTTCTCAAATTGTTTGATCCCGGTGATTCCTTCTCCGTGTGAGGTGTTGATGTAATAATTGATCGGTTCGTTTGTCTCGCCATAAGTTGATATTGGAATAGTTGAATTTGCATTTTCAAATTCAAAATCAATGCGGTGAAAATAAGTGGTGTCTCCAACTTCCGGATTTTCCTGAACAAGAGGTTGCACATTATTTAAAAGATGATGATTATTTTGGATTGCATTCGAATGAGATGTTCTTCTCCAGTTGTCATAACTGAAACCATTTTTTCTCAATTGAACATTCATTCCCGGTCCGTTCCACAAAAATAAAACGGATGGATTTAATTGATAATTCTGGTCAAGAATCTGGCCTTTATTCTGAATAAAAGCTTTTGGGGAATTAGTGGGAAATGCTTCATTTTTTTTAGCATGAATATTCGCAAAAACATGCAATAAGATCAATAATAAAAGAAGTCGACTATTCCTCATAATATAGTTTAGGTTTAATGAACGGGATTGTAAAGATACCATTCGCAAGTCAGATTGCAATGATTTCCGTCATTTTTGTCTTTATTTTAATTTTTTTTCCTCCTGATTCAGATTTGAAATTTCTTATCTTCGCGAGCAGACTGTCGCTGATTTTGTTTTATCAGTTATTTGTTTGGCAAAATTTACTTTTTTAGGATCGACATTAAAATTTGAACATGTTACGAACTCACACTTGCGGGGAACTAAAAATTGAGGATAATGACAAAACCGTGACCTTGTGCGGATGGCTGCATAAATCGCGCGACTTTGGTGGAATGACCTTCATTGACCTCCGGGACCGTTATGGGATCACTCAACTGGTTTTTAACATGGAGGTGAATGCGAAGTTGTGCGAAGAGGCCAGAAAATTAGGACGGGAATTCGTTCTAAAGGCAACCGGAAAAGTAGCGGAGCGGAGCAATAAAAATCCCAATATTTACACCGGTGATATTGAAATAATCGTGAAGGAATTATCGGTTTTAAATGTTTCAAAGACGCCTCCGTTCACCATTGAAGAAAACACCGATGGCGGGGATGATCTTCGAATGAAATACCGTTACCTCGATCTTCGTAGAACCAATGTGAGAGCTAATCTCCAGCTTCGTCATCAAATGGCGCAGCAAACCCGCGCCTACCTGGATTCGAAAGATTTTATAGAAGTGGAAACCCCGGTGCTTATCAAATCAACACCCGAAGGAGCAAGAGATTTTGTCGTTCCTTCACGAATGAATCCGGGAGAATTTTATGCATTGCCCCAATCCCCGCAAACATTCAAACAGCTTTTGATGGTAAGTGGTTTCGACCGATATTACCAGGTTGTGAAATGTTTTCGTGATGAAGACTTGCGTGCCGACCGTCAGCCCGAGTTCACACAGATCGATTGCGAAATGAGTTTCGTGGAGCAGGAAGATGTGCTGAATATGTTTGAAGGATTGGTAAAGCATCTTTTTAAAAATGTAAAAGGTATTGAGATTGAAAATTTGCCCCGAATGTCTTACGCGGATGCGATGAAATTTTATGGAAGCGATAAACCGGATACGCGGTTTGAGATGAAATTCGTGGAATTGAAATCTCCAAACGAATTGTCAGAAGGCAATTTCCCTCTCCTTTGGAGAGGGAATAAGGGAGAGGCCTTCAAGGTATTTGATGATGCTGAAATAGTGGTTGGAATTTGCGCCAAAGGTTGCGCTGAATACACCCGCAAGCAATTGGATGAACTGACAGAATTTGTAAAGAAACCGCAAATTGGTGCTACCGGGTTGGTGTATGCAAAATATAATGCAGATGGTACGATCAAATCTTCGGTAGACAAATTTTATGATTCGGATGCGTTGAAAAAATGGGCAGATGCATTGTATGCAAAACCGGGAGACCTGATCCTGATCCTTGCCGGAGAAAAAAACAAGACCCGGAAAGCATTAAGTGAATTGCGTTTGGAAATGGGTAACAGTCTCGGTCTTCGCGATCAACCTGTCCGCCATGCAAAAACCGGCGCTTCGGCAGGCGGGAATAAATTTTCCTGTTTATGGGTTACGGATTTTCCTTTGCTCGAATTCAATGACGAAGAAAAGAGATTTTTCGCCATGCATCACCCGTTCACCGCTCCAAAACCCGAAGACATTCATTTGCTGGATGAGAATAAATTAGGAGAGGTTCGTGCTAATGCTTACGACATGGTGATTAATGGGGTGGAAGTAGGTGGTGGTTCGGTGCGAATATTTAATAAGGAGTTGCAGAAAAAAATGTTTTCTGTTTTGGGTTTCACCGATGAAGAAGCGCAAAATCAATTTGGATTTTTGATGAATGCGTTTGAATTCGGTGCACCTCCTCATGCCGGGATTGCCTTTGGTTTCGACCGGTTGTGTTCGTTGTTCGGAGGGGAGAATTCCATCCGCGATTTCATAGCATTCCCGAAAAATAATTCAGGACGTGATGTGATGATCGATGCGCCGTCAGCGATCGGCCAAAAACAACTGGATGAATTGAACATTATTTTAAAGAAATGATGCCGGCTTAAATTTACTTTTGAAATGGATCCGAAAAACCGTGATCATTCCATCGACATTATCAGGGGATTTGCGATCCTTGTGATGATTCCTGCGAATTTTTCACCAAGTCTTCTGCCAGATCCGCCTCCCTTTTGGTTTCGTATTTTTGAAAGTTTGGCGGCACCCCTGTTTGTTTGCATCAGCGGATACATTTCTTCGGCTTATTTCACCATCTCCTTGTACAAAAATATACAACGCGCACTTTTTGTTTTATTAGCCGCTGCTGCAGTAGACTTTCTGATCTGGCAAACAACTCCTTTTTTTTCGTTTGATGTGCTGTATGTGATAGGCTTTTGCATTCCGTTGCATTACCTGGTCCGTAAATGGAACTCAAATTATACGTTGGCGTTGGCTATTGTTTTAATGGTTACTTCTCCGGTTATGCAATTCATCTTCGGTTACAACGAAGATTTAGCCTATCTGAATGACATCAAAGATCAACCGGTTCATTTAATTATACTCCGAATGGTGCAATCATTTTTTATTGATGGCTGGTTTCCTTTTCTTCCCTGGGCCGGGATTTCAATGCTCGGCAGATTTCTTTTTCTTAACAGTGAAAAGAAATTTATTATTCATGGGGCCTTATTAACGGGGATCAGTGTGATCTTATATTTTTTCTTTCCTTCTCCCTGGCATTTGCGCGAAGGAAATTCCGAACTGTTCTATCCACCGGGAGTTGTTTTTCTGACCTTCAGCACAGGATTTCTGTTCCTGATCTTCAGTTTTAAAAATGCGTTCGACAATAGTTTTTTCAGGCATAGCAAACTTTTCGGGAGGCACAGCCTGGCCATTTATTTTCTTCACCTCGCGCTGGCTGCTTATGTGTTGCATCGCTCGGATATAAGCGGGTGGTATGCGTATGCCATCATTTGCGTTGCCTCCATAGTCTTTTTTTATTTGTTTTTCTTTTTCTATGAAAAGGATATTTTTAAGAAACTAATCTCAAAAGATCAATGATCTTTTTTACTTTTTTATACAGGCAACTCTGATTGAATAAATTTGATTTGAGTAAATCCTGCCGGCAAGATTTCTATTGTCTAAATGCTGGCTTTTAATGGCTGTCAACATTTTCCGCAAAAATATTTTTTACTCTTTCTTTTTGTTTTAGTACTCTTGAATTAATAAATCAATTCAACATATCAACAATCTCCAAATCAAAAATAAAAAATGGCACTAAGCAGATTCTGGGCATATATCATCGTTTGCAGCGTGGTCTATATTTTTTTCATGCTTGCCTCCGGGAGACAATACACCATAGGAAGCCTGGTAAATGGTAAGCAAAATGATGCGTTGCTGGTAAAAGAGATTTCCTCAAAACAATTGCAGTTAACCGATTCGGTTTTGTTTTCGCGGATATTGATAAGTAAAAATACAACATACAACGTTGGAGATACTTCTTATTCTTTACTCGAAAACGGAACAATAGAAATTTATTGCGGCAAACAACAGGCCGATGGAATTTTTGCCACCTGTAAAAATACGATCATGGATATCTGGCTTCCGCTCATCGGTTACCTCACGTTTTTTTGCGGGTTGTTGAATTTATTGAACGATTCAAATGCAATTACCAAACTGGCAAGAATACTGAATCCGTTTTTTGTTAAAATATTTCCCGAGCTTCCGAAAGGCCACCCCGCATTCGGGTTTATGACGATGAACTTTGCAGCGAATTTTTTAGGACTCGATAATGCCGCAACCCCGTTCGGTTTGAGAGCGATGGAAAGCCTGCAGGAATCAAACGCAACAAAAGACAGGGCGAGCAACAGCCAGATCATGTTTTTGTGTTTGCATGCTGCCGGATTAACCTTAATTCCAACCTCTATCATCGGTTACCGGGCAGCGCAACATGCCACCAATCCCGCTGACATCATGATCCCCTGCATTATCACTTCGTTTGTCGGGACGCTGGCAGCATTGATCTTTGTAAGCATCAAACAACGTATCAATTTAATTAATTTAGTTGTCATCGGAGCCGTTGTTGGAATTAGTGCACTGATCAGTTTTCTTCTTTTTTACATTCAAAAATTGAACGGGATCGAAAAATTTCATTTCACCGGAAACCTGAGCAACGGAGTTTTGTTGTTCATCATTTTGGTGATCGTTGCGTATTGCCTATTTCATGAAAAAATATTCAAACAAAACGACACGAATATTTTCGATTCGTTTGTGCATGGCGCGAAAGACGGGTTCAGCACCGGATTGCGCGTGTTGCCATACATGATCGCGATGCTGGTGGCACTTTCGATTTTCCGCAATTCGGGTTTGATGAATATTGTGATGCGGGGAATTGTGGCAGTACTAAATGTGTTCAATGTCGATCCTCAAATTATCAATGCCATTCCTGTTGCGCTCATGCGGCCGTTCAGTGCAGGCGGTTCGCGCGGGTTCATGCTCGATGCGATGAAAACTTATGGAGCCGATAGCTTGGCAGGACAACTTTCGTGTTTATTCCAGGGCGCTGCAGAAACCACGTTTTATGTGATCGCACTGTATTTCGGTTCGGTGAATGTGAAGGAAACACGTTACACACTTTGGATCATGCTGCTTGTTGATTTGGTTTGCGTGATCGCGGGAATTGCTGTATGCAAACTTTACTTTTGAACTGGTTGAACATAAAACTTTGTCGGTTCTATTTGATGAATTTCAAGTTTGTATCGCTGACCGATAATTTTTCTTGGCTTATATGGAAAAATTAAATCTTCAATTATTGCATCTAACAAACCTATCACCGCGCCAACCCCAGCTGCCATTAATAGCTGATACCCCCATGACGCATTTGTATTTCCAATAAAAATAACTGAAGGGGCTACAACTCCAATTATGGTGAGATACATCAAAGAAGTAGAAAAATATGTTTCATCTCCAACCATTACTATTCGTATGCGTTTTAGTTCATTTATATTAAATTTATAAAGTGTTGTATCATTTTCTATTTTTATAGGTCCCCTAACAAATGCCATGCTGCCTTCATCGTTTAAAGTTAGTACCAAATTGCTGTCTTCCATATACCTGAAAGTTCCTCTGTAGATATATTCGGAGCGTTTGTTGACTTTACATTTACACATTCGTTGGCTTGAAGTGAAAGCCAGGACAGTGCCCGGAAGTATGGTGTAGGTTTTTAATTTTTTTGTATCGATAAATTTTAAATAGCTTTGGGAATAAGCCTGTCGGGAGATACAAACCAGAAGAACGAAAACGAAAAATTTATTTATCCTTTTCATAAATAATATTTTAAAACAAATATATTTTTAATTTTAAATTTAAATCACGTTATTTTCTGATATTTTCGCAGTCAATAAAATTTCTAATTCAAAAATCAATAAATCTAAAATCATTCAATAACATGGCACTCGACATCACAGGCAAGATCATCCAGATCATGAACGAAACAACAGGAACCAGTAAAACCGGAAACGCATGGACCAAACAGGAATTTGTAATTGAAACCTACGATAAATTTCCACGAAAAGTAATGATGAGCGTAATGGGCGACAAAGTCCAGGAGCTTAAAAAATTTAAAGTGGGTGATGAGGTGAAAGCTTCCCTCAATATTGAATCGAGGGAGTGGAACAGCAAATGGTACACCGATGTGCGTGCCTGGAGAATTGAACCCGGAACGCAAGGCGGGCAGCAACCTGCCAACAACCCCCAGGATAATTTTTATCCCGATGCGGAACCAACTCCTGCTGCGGATGCGGTTTCGGATGATCTGCCATTTTAATTGATCATGGCAGAAAATAAACTAAGGATTTATAACACCCTCTCCGGTGAACCGGAAATTTTCAAACCGATCCACGAAGGGCGTGTGGGGATGTACGTATGCGGGCCAACGGTTTACAGCAACGCTCATCTCGGCAATGCACGAACGTTTATTTCTTTTGATATAGTTTACCGGTATTTGCTTCACCTCGGGTACAAAGTTCGTTATGTCCGCAACATCACCGATGCCGGCCATCTCGAAAGTGATGCAGATGAAGGTGAGGATAAAATTGAGAAGAAAGCTAAACTCGAACAACTGGAGCCGATGGAAATTGTTCAGCGTTACACGAATGATTTTCATAACGTGATGAACGCTTTCAACACCTTGCCGCCAAGCATTGAACCCACGGCAACCGGCCACATCATTGAGCAGATCGAAATGATAAAAAGAATTTTGACAGAAGGATTTGCTTATGAAAAGAACGGATCGGTTTATTTCGATGTAGAAAAATACGCTAAGAAAAATTCATACACTCAACTTTCAGGAAGGAACCTCGAAGAACTTTTAAATAACACCCGCGATCTTTCGGGCCAGGATGAAAAGAACGGGCGACTTGATTTTGCACTTTGGATAAAAGCAAAGCCGGGTCATATCATGCGCTGGCCAAGCCCGTGGGGAGAAGGTTTCCCCGGATGGCATCTTGAATGTTCGGCCATGAGTTATAAATATTTGGGAGATGAATTTGATATTCACGGTGGCGGAATGGATCTCATACCTACTCATCATACCAATGAAATTGCCCAAAGTATTTCCTGCAATCACAAAGCGCCTGTACATTACTGGATGCATACCAATATGCTTACGGTGAACGGACAAAAAATGAGCAAATCACTGGGGAATTCTTTTTTGCCAAACGAATTATTTTCCGGTAATCACAAACTGCTGGATAAAGGTTACAGCCCAATGACCGTGAGATTCTTCATGCTCCAGGCGCATTACCGCAGCACACTCGATTTCAGCAATGAAGCTTTGCAAGCGGCCGAAAAAGGTTTAGCACGTTTGATGAGTGCAATGAGGTTGATAGGTGGGCTTAAAACATTAGAGTACACAATTGAAATTAATAATAAGACAACTCAATCTTCAATATCGTCCTTGATTCAAATTATAGCAGACAATGCATATGCTGCCATGAACGATGATTTGAATACCTCAATAGTTCTTTCTTATTTATTTGAAGCAGTTAAAATAATTAATTCGGTAAATGATGGTAAGCAAACAATAACTCAATCTGATAAAGATTCGTTGCAAAAATTAATGAACAATTTTGTTTTTGATGTCTTGGGATTAAAAGAAGAAAATGCCGCTAATGCCAATAAAATTGATGGTTTGATGCAACTGATATTCAGGATAAGAGATAATGCTAAAGCAAATAAAGATTTTAAATCGAGTGATAAGATCAGGGATGATCTGAAAAGTTTGGGTTTTGAAATCAAAGACGGGAAAGAAGGAACCACCTTTACAATTAATAATTAATAATGAAGAATTTTTTGAATACAAGATATTTTTACATGTATGCTTTTTCCGGACTGATTATTTTTTCCTGCAACAACGAAAAAAAGATATCTAAGAATGATGGGGCTAAAAATGATACCGTTGCTCAAAAAACAGAAACGTATAAACAGGTCTCTCCAAACTTCAATGCCGATTCGGCCTATTATTTTGTTCAGAAACAATGCGACTTTGGCCCACGTGTAACTAATTCGGTTGAAGCAAAAAAATGCGGGGACTGGTTGGTTTCCGAATTAAAAAAATACACCGACAATGTGATCGAACAAAAAGGTATAAAAACGAATTGGGATGGAAAGGATCTTCGTATCCGTAACATCATTGCTGAAATAAATCCGAAGGCATCAACACGTGTTCTGCTTTGTTCGCATTGGGATTCGCGACCTGTTGCCGATAAAGACAATGTTGATCCCGACAAACCAATCCTAGGCGCAAATGACGGGGCCAGCGGTGTGGGTGTGTTACTCGAGATTGCAAAAGTTTTAAAAGCCAACCCGGTAAATATCGGAGTCGATATAATTCTTTTTGATGCGGAAGATTTAGGAAGATCGGAGTACCGTAGTTCGTATTGTTTGGGTACACAGTATTGGACCCAGCATCTTCATCATCCCAATTACACCGCTCAATTCGGGATCTTGCTGGATATGGTTGGAGGGAAAAATGCGACTTTCGCATGGGAAGAAAATTCGGTGCGGTTTGCCAGGCCCTTTGTGGAAAAGATCTGGGGTGTTGCACAAAATCTTGGGTATGATAAATTTTTTGTTTACGTGCAAAACGGTGGCATTGAAGACGATCATTTTTATATCAATAAAGATGCGAAAATTCCTACGGTTGACATCATTCAATACGATGCGAATACTTCAAGTTCTTTTCCGGAGCATCACCATACACACCGCGATAACATGAATGTGATCGATTCGAAAACACTCAAAGCAGTAGGACAAACGCTGCTTGAACTGCTGTATATGCAGAAATAATCTTCAGGGTATAAAATGTAAAAAGGCAGATCGAGCGATCCGCCTTTTTATCTAACCCATGAAAATGCTGCACAGCTAAAAGCCTATGATTAACTGCTACAGCACTTTCATTCAACACATCAAAACTATGTGGTATTATTAACGAAAAACATGATGTGGGTCATGCTATTTTTATGATTTAAATCAGAAAATCAAAGTAGGGTAACGAATTATAAGATCAGAAAAAAATCAGGTTCTGATAAAAAATAAACCGGATTTTAGTTCTTTCCGGCTTTCACGTTTAAGGCATGCAGCATAGCGATGCCAATCTCGGCTGGTGATTCCACAACCGTTAATCCGCATTCTTTCATAATTGCCA
>JBIOHI010000001.1:0-40799 GCA_044448845.1 Bacteroidia bacterium | reverse complement strand
TTTTAAGTATTCGTCTTTGGGAATTGAATAATCTTAGTTATAATTTTACATAAAAATTCCATCAAATGAAAAAGCGCCTTATTTACACTATTCTATTCGTGTCTCTTTTTTCAGCTTTGAGTTCTCAAACCTTACCCTACAAATTTTATTACTCGAATACTCCGAAATTTTTAAAAGCCAATAACGATACTTTGTTGTTTCCATTCACTGGCGGAATGAACTGCCCGCAATTTTCGATGATCGACCTGAACCAGGACGGGATCAATGACCTGGTTGTATTCGACCGTTCGAGTTATGCTTTAGGGCATAAGCTTATGACGTTTGTTTGGGATAAGACAAGCGGAAGATTTATTTATGAACCACAATATGAAGGTTATTTCCCCGACATGACCAATTGGGCAAAAATGATAGATTACAATGGTGATGGGAAAGCGGATATTTTTACGGAATCGAGTTCGGAAAATTACCAGTTGAATGACACCACTATTTTTGCCTACCAGTCGGATCTTCGTGTTTTCCTGAATAAGTCGGACACAAAAGGATTAAAATTCACACTGATCAATGAAGACTTGAAGGATACGGGTGGTGCCTTCGGTACCCCATCGCTAAAGACCATTTATGTTAACCGCAATGATATAAACGGAATTGATGATCTTGAAGGAGACGGAGATATTGATATCATTGGATTTCTGAGCGGGCTCGAACCTTTTCCGAGATTTTATGAGAACTGGACCATTAATTTCCAGAATGTTCAGTACAACCATGATTCCCTGGTTTATATTTTTCGTGATGAATGTTGGGGATATTTCCAGTTCGATGTTTTGTCCGGAAAGAATAAATTTTTGTTGGGACAACAAATTGGACCCCAAATGCCCCTTTGCCAGTTTCAATTGTATCCACCGAAATACCCGAAAACACAATTGCATGCAGGTGGATCTACAACGCTGATCGACCTTAATGGCGATGGGATAAAAGATTTAATTTATGGTGATATCAGTTTCAACAACCTTGTTGCTGTGATCAATGGCCGCAGGCAAAATTCACTTCACAGAGATTCGATGATCAGCCAGGATACGCTGTTTCCTTCCAATACGGTTGCGGCTAACTTCATCAACTGGCCGGTGGCTTATTATGTCGATATCAATAATGACGGGGTCAATGAATTGTTGGTTACCACTAATAATCCAACAAGTGTTAAAAGTTTGAATAATGTTTGGGTGTATTCCAACCAAGGAACGAATTCCTTTCCAATTTTTAATTACCAGGGAAATAATTTTTTCATCAACCAGGAATCGATTGATCTTGGAACGCGCTCAGTGCCGGTGTTGATAGATATTGACAACGATGGCGATAAAGATCTGATCGTGGCGACCAACGGTGATTATGCCCAAACGGCAAATTATAATGACCGGTTGGTCTTTTATAAAAATATCAGTTCCGATTCGACCAAACCAATTTACATTTTGGCGGACACCAATTTTTTAATGTTGAGCAAAGATACAATCGTAAATATGCATCCAACATTCGGTGATCTGAATGGTGATGGAAAAATGGATCTGATCATCGGTGATTGGAACGGAAAATTGTTGTATTATACAAATCAGACAAGCGGAACCAATTTTTCATTTCAACTTCAAACAAAAATATTTTCAAACATCCAGATTCGTGGCTTTGCGGCACCGCAACTTGTCGACCTGAATAAAGACGGTCTTCTCGACCTGGTGATAGGAAACAAACAGGGAATCGTTCAGTATTTCCAAAATACTGGAACTGTAACTGTACCACAATTCAGTAACGTTCCTACCATTGATTCACTTGGGGGGATTTTTGTAAATAAAATAAAAATAGAACCGCTTGGAATTATTGATTCAGCGGTTTCGGGATATGCCACTCCGTTTGTTTGCGATCTGAATAGTGATGGAAATTATGAAATGGTGGTAGGATGTGAAGCAGGTTACATTTACGTTTACACCGGTGTGAATGCAACGCCCGGAAAAAAGTTCCAGAGATTTATTTGCCGGCAGAATGCTTCCGGAGGTTATGAATTTACCGATGAGGCAACTGCGATGCAGGGAAATTTACTGAATTTCGGTGCTCGTACTTCACCTTTTGTTGGAAGGATTGATGGAAATGCAAAACCGGATATCCTAATCGGAAATATGCGGGGTGGCTTGAACCTGATCGAATCGTATAAGAAACCGTGGGGGATAAATGATCCTTCGGATAAATTAAAATTTGGAGAACAAATAAATTTATATCCTAATCCGGTTCACCAGTATTTTATTATCGGAACGGAAAATATAGCGGAAGATCTGCATTTCACAATCTATAATGAGATCGGAAAGCAGATGGATTCGGGAGTAATCAGTAAATATTATTCCGAAAAAATTATTTCCACCGTCAATTATGCTCCGGGAGTTTACTTCATCGTGTTCAAAGGAGATTCAGGAATCTCGACTGCGAAAAAGTTTTTGATCGTGAACTGATCACTTATTCGCTTTCATTTTTGCCGCTTTCATTGCCTTCAGGTCGCTGACCGTGCACGCGCACCTTTCGGGAGAATCGGTTTCGAAATACATCAACTCGCTCTTGTCGGCTGTAACCACAAGTTTGCTGCAGTGCTTTTCATCCACTGAGAAAAAATAGATCATGGAAGATTGATCCTGGGCGATGATGGCTTTATCAATATCATCCCGATCCACTTCTTCCACTTCCCCATCAAGAAGGGTATTCGCATCCACTTTTCCCTGCACATCGAGGATGTGATCGGATTTAGCGTTAGGTTTCCCTTTCGATTTGGCCGTTTGAGCTGAAGGAAGCGGGATCAGCAGTTTTTTATTCATCATCAAACTTTTATCGGAAGGATAATTATATGGGTTGAGATCGCCCTTAGCCTCCACCGCATAATTAAAATAATTATTCATCAATTGCACTGCCCTGATCAATTCAGCCTGCCAGTTGACGGTATCAATATGATTGCTGCAAAATGACCTGGCGATCACATCTTCCATTGGTGACCTGCGTTTATATTTTTTAAGTAATTGCAATCCGTTAAAATCTTCTTCGCTTGTATTTACTTTGGCTCTTATTTTAGCCAATTTGCCTTTGCTGAAAACGAGGAAAGTGAAATCTCCCTTGTTGTATGGTTTCAAAGCGGAGTCATAAGCAAACACCGTCCCGGTGAAACTCCAGTATTTTTCAACCGCCATTTTAATGGAGGCATTATATGCACTGTCGTTATTGAGAACTACAACGGTACGTGAGTCCTTTACTTTTTCGAGTTCCGCTTTTTTAACATATCCGAATTGAGCACTGCATAACATGGAGAGAAGAATGCCCGATAATAAAGTAGTTGTCTTTTTCATGATCTGAATTTATTTGAATTCAAATAAACAATATTTTTTGGAAAAGAAATCCACGGTGATGTTAATTCATTTGCTGAGGCAAAAGAAACAACGTAAAAAAGAAGGTTGCCCGACTATTCGTTGGAACAAAACTCATTTTAAAAAAGAAGGAACCGGAAATTCAGTTCCGTTTATTTGTATTGCTGCAACTTTGCTTCCATGCTCAGCGTAGTATGAGGCACGGCACGCAATCTTTCTTTAGAGATCAGTTTTCCGGTAACGCGGCAAATCCCGTAAGTTTTGTTTTCGATTCTTACCAATGCGTTTTCGAGGTTTTCGATAAACTTACGCTGGCGTGCGGCAAGCTGGCTCACATATTCTTTTTCAGCGGTGGATGCACCGTCTTCCAAAGTTTTGTAAGCGTTATCGGTATCGGCAGCTGCATTGATGCCGGGGTTTTGCATTTGTTCGATAAGGTTGGCGAGTTCTTCACGGGCAACTACCAATTTTTTATTGATGATCTCTTTAAATTCTGCCAGGTCTGCATCACTATAACGTTTCGATTCAAACACTTCTACCGTTTCTTCTTTCGATTCCGGAAAATGAATATCTTTTGCCGGAGTTGGTTTTCTTTCTTCAATCGTTTTATCGATGGTAATAGTCACATGTTTGGTGGGTACCTCCACATGTTTAGGTTCTTCCATTGGTTTTGAAGGAACTGCAACTTGAGCGGGTCTGAAAGCTTTCTTTAATTCCGGTTTTTCAATTTTTTTAATTACCGGCTTGGCAATTACTTTCTTCACTGTTTTTTTAGCAATTACTTTCTTCACCGGTTTTTTAGCTACCACTTTCTTCACTGGTTTTTTGGCAACCACTTTTTTCACCGGTTTTTTGGCAACCACTTTTTTCACTGGTTTTTTAGCAACCACTTTTTTCACTGGTTTTTTGGCAACAACTTTTTTCACCGGTTTTTTGGCAACCACTTTCTTCACCGGTTTTTTAGCAACCGCTTTTTTCACTGGTTTTTTGGCAACCGCTTTTTTCATTGGTTTTTTAGCCACCGCTTTTTTTGCTTTTACCTTTTTTGCATTCTTCCCTGGGGAATTTTTCTTTTTATTTTTATTAGCCATAATAATTAAGCTTTTTCGATTTTAACTTTAATTTGATTTCCATCCACATCTATTTCAACATCAGGTGAATTCACTTCAGTTAATTCCAGTCTGTCTGCTAAAATTTCGCTGCAAATATATGTTTTATAAGAATTTATAGAATTTTTTATGTAGGGATGGTTCGAAATTTTTACAAAAATCCGGTCGGTAACCCTTAAGTCGCTGTCTTTGCGCAGGTTCTGAAGTTTACTGATCAATTCCCTTGCAATTCCTTCCTCTTTCAGACTTTCAGTTATGTTAATATCCAGAGCAACAGTTACTTTCCCCTCATTTGCCACTTTGTATTCAGTTACTTCTTTAGAAGTTATTTCGACATCTTCAAGCAAGATCTCAAAATTAACCCCCTCAATTTCAATTGGTAGCTTGCCAGAATATTCTAATTCCCTTATCTGCTCCTGGGAAAATAAAGCAATCGAGGACGAAAGAGCTTTCATTTTCGGGCCGGCTTTTTTTCCAAGAACTTTAAAATTGGGTTTGATGGACTTATCGATCTTTTCGATAAACACCAATTCCTTCACATTTACTTCCGATAAGATGAGGTCTTTTACGTGAACGATTTCTTCTTTGATTTTTGGGTCGACAACCGGTATTAATATTTTTTGCAAAGGTTGTCTTACTTTGATGTTTTCTATTTTACGGATGGATAAAACCAGTGACGATATTACCTGGGCATATTCCATTTGTTCTTCCAGGATAGGGTCGATCATCTTTTCATTCACTAACGGAAAATCGGTAAGGTGTACCGACAGGTTTTTATTTTTTCCGGTAATCGAATTCAAATCCTGGTATAAAGTTTCAGAGTAAAACGGAGCGAAAGGGCTCATCAATTTTGCCACTGTTTCCATGCAGGTATATAAAGTTTGATAGGCAGATATCTTGTCAGTTGAATATTCGCCTTTCCAGAATCTTCTCCGGCAAAGCCTCACGTACCAGTTGCTCAAATGCTCCCCGACAAAATCGTAAACAGCCCGTGTTGCCGGTGTCGGGTTATAATCTTCCATGTGCGTTTCCACTTTTTTTACCAGTGAATTAAGCAGGGATAATATCCAACGGTCAATCTCCGGACGATCATTCAATGGAATTTCTTTTTCCTGATATTTAAAGCCATCAATATTTGCGTACAAAGCGAAAAATGAATAGACATTGTAGAGTGTTGCAAAAAATTTTCGTTGCACTTCCGCCACTCCATCCATATCAAATTTCAGATTGTCCCAGGGATCCGCGTTGGTGAGCATATAAAAGCGCGTGGCATCGGCACCATATTTTGCGATGGTATCGAAAGGGTCAACAGCATTTCCCAGGCGTTTGCTCATTTTATTTCCGTTTTTATCGAGCACCAGTCCGTTTGCGATCACATTTTTATAAGAGACCGAATCGAAAAGCAAAACAGATAGTGCGTGGAGGGTAAAAAACCAACCGCGGGTTTGATCTACACCTTCGGCAATGAAGTCTGCCGGAAAATTTTTCCTGAAGACATTTTCATTTTCAAATGGCCAATGCCATTGTGCATAAGGCATGGCACCGCTGTCGAACCACACATCAATGAGATCAGGTTCACGAAACATTTGCACTCCATCAGATGAAACTAAAATGATCTCATCTACATACGGCTTATGAAGGTCTTTCAATTCGAAAGAAGAATTCATAAACCCGGCATCAACAGATTTTTTTATTTCCAGATTTAATTCAGCAATTGATCCAATGCACTTCTCTTCACTGCCATCTTTTGTTTTCCAGATCGGCAACGGTGTTCCCCAATATCTTGATCGTGACAAATTCCAGTCTACCAAATTTTCAAGCCAGTTGCCAAACCTTCCTGTTCCGGTGCTTTCGGGTTTCCAGTTGATGGTTTTGTTGAGTTCCACTAACCGGTCTTTTGCAGCAGTAGTTTTTATGAACCAACTTTCTAATGGATAATATAAAATAGGTTTGTCAGTGCGCCAGCAATGCGGATAGGTGTGGTCGTATTTTTCCTTTTTGAAAAGTTTATTTTCATTTTGAAGTTTAAGAGCTATCCTTTCATCTACACTCAAATAATGAAGATTGCTCGTGTCTTTGATGAATCCGCTGAGTTTCTTCTTTTGAATTTCGAGTTCTGTTTTTTTTTCTTGATCGGTGAGGTATTCTTCTTTCACATATTCTCCTCCATAAAGAAACAAATCATCTTTCACATCGTCTAAAAATCTTCCTCGTTTATCAACGAGTGTTAAACTTCCAATTCCGTTTTGTTTTGCCACGCGAAAATCATCCGCACCGAAACTCGGGGCAATATGAACGATGCCGGTTCCGTCTTCGGTAGTAACAAAATCTCCGATTATTACTTTGAAAGCATCTCCATTATCAGGCTTCACGAATGGAAGCAGTTGTTCGTACCGGATTCCTTCAAGGTATTTGCCTTTAACTTCTTTGATAATTTCAAAAGGAATTTTTTTATCACCGGATTTGTATTCTTCTAATTTTATGGAAGCATTTTCTTCCGGGAAATATTTATTCAATAAATTTTTTGCAAGAATGACGGTGACAGATTTATGGGAATACGGGTTGAATGTTTTTACAACAACGTAATCAATTTTTTCTCCAACAGCCAATGCGCAATTCGATGGCAAAGTCCATGGTGTGGTTGTCCAAGCTAAAAAATACACCTCACCTAAATCCTCTCCAAAGGAGAGGACTTTTTGATTTGGAATAATACGAAACTGCGCAACAACAGTTGTATCCTTCACATCTTTATACGTTCCCGGCTGGTTCAATTCATGAGAACTTAAACCTGTTCCAGCCGCGGGCGAGTATGGCTGAATAGTGTAACCTTTATACAATAAACCTTTGTCGTATAATTTTTTTAACAGGTACCAGAGCGTTTCGATGTAATCATTTTTATAGGTGATGTAAGGATCTCTCATATCTACCCAATAGCCCATTTGCTCGGTAAGTTTTTCCCAAAGGTCCTGGTACTTCATCACATCCCTGCGGCAGGCTTCGTTGTATTCGGCAACGGAGATCTTTTTTCCGATATCGTCTTTGGTGATCCCAAGTGATTTTTCCACCTGCAATTCGATCGGCAAACCGTGCGTATCCCAGCCACCTTTGCGTTTCACCTGGAAGCCTTTGAGTGTTTTATACCGGCAGAAAATATCTTTAACTGCGCGTGCCATCACGTGATGAATTCCTGGGATCCCGTTCGCACTCGGAGGTCCCTCATAAAAAACAAAGGACGGTTTCCCCTCGCGTGAAGAAACACTTTCACCGAAGACGTCTTTTTCTTTCCAGAACTTCAGCACTTCGGCTTCGAAAGCGGGGAAATCAAGTTTTTTATATTCTTTGTATTTCATTATTAGTTGGTGAGACGGAGAGACAGTGAGATGGCGAGTTGGAATACCTATAACTCGCCATTTTACTATTTCGCCAACTCGCTTCTTTAAAAGTGTGCGAAAATAGGAGTTGAAATTAATATATAAAAGGACGGAATCAGGGACTCATTCACCCGCTTCAGGTTCAATATCAACAATGCTTTTACTGAATTCTTTCCTGGAATTAATTCGTTTCTCGAGAGAAAGAAGCAAAGCCGGAAGCAATAACAGGTTCATCAACATCCCGAAAAGAAGTGAAAGGGAAGTGAGCACCCCGAGTGCAACAGTTCCGCCAAAATTGGAAAGGGCGAAGATGATGAAACCGAAAAATAAAGCAATGGCGGTATAAATGATACTCGGCCCTGCTTCGATGAGTGAGAGTGGGATTGCACGTTTCATATTCCAGTTATTTTTTTGAAGTGCATGCCTGTATTTGGCCAGGTAATGGATCGTGAAATCCACCACGATACCATAGGCGATGCTGAAAATAATGATCGTGGAAGGTTTCAGCCGGATATCGAAAAAGCCCATGATTCCAAGAGTCATCAGTAAAGGAACGATATTAGGCACGAGCGAGATGACCACCATTTTCCAACTGAAAAAAAGGAAAGCCATCATCAGCGAAATGATGATCAAAGCGATGATCATGCTTTGAAAAAGATTTTGAATGAGGTAATCATTTCCCTTTAAAAAGATGAGGCTGGTTCCGGTGACAGACACATTATATTGATCCTTAGGGAAAATCTCATCTGCTTTATTTCTCACCTTTTGTGAAATAATTTTCATTTTTTCAGAACCTATATCCGCCATCTGGATGGTTACGCGAGTGTACCGGAAAGTGCTGTCAACTATCGAATGCAGGAGGTTTCGTTTGCCGGATGGGTCATGTTGTTTCGGCAAATAAGAAATGATATTGGAAATGTCGAGGACATTAGGAATAAGGTAATATCGCTGGTCGCCACCGTGGTAACTCTGGTTGGCGAATTTCAGGAAATCAACGATACTCACCGGTTTTGAAAATTCAGGATAGCCGGAGAGTTCTTTCTCCAGCAAATTGATTTTTTGAAGTGTAGCGTAATCTTTTACCCCGTCTTCATTTTTGGTGTCGATCTTTATTTCGAAAGGCAACACCCCTTTCAGGTTATTCTCAAAAAATTTCAGATCGGTATAAACTTTGTCGTGCTGAGGCAAGTCATCGATAACATATCCCAGCGATTTTATTTTTAACGAACCCCAAACAGAGATCACACATAATAAAAAGGTAACAACATAAATAATCCTGCGGTAATTATAAACCACGTGAATGCACCAACTCATCACTTTATTGAGCCTCACAGAATCAAGGTGTCTGGTGTGTTTTAATTTCGGGGGAGGAAGGTAACTGTAAACGATCGGAATGAAAACCAGCGAGAGAATATACACCAGCATGATGTTGATTCCGGAGATCACCGAGAATTGATCGAGGATCGCACTTCCTGAGAAACTGAAAACGCAAAACCCAACGGCTGTGGTCACGTTGGTTAAAAATAAGGGAAGCCCGTTCTTAGAGATCAACCGTATGATCGCAAGCATTTTATTTCCATGAATGCGAAATTCCTGGTGATACACATTCAGCAGGTAAATGCAGTTTTGAATTCCGATGATGACGATCAACGGTGGAATAATCCCGGTAAGCAAATTGATACGGTAACCGAAAAAATGGATACTTGCCAGGGTGAACACCACCGAAATGATGACCACTACGAGTGAAAAAATAACCGCAGAGAAAAACCGGAAGAAAATATAAATGAATATGGCAGTGATCAGCACGGAAAGATAGGTGAACAACTTTATCTCGTCGGCTACCTTTGATGAATAGATGGTTCGTACGTAGGGTAATCCGGAAAAATGAACCGTGATATTTCGTTCGGTTTCGAAAAGCTTGCATCGCTTTTCAATTTTTTCAACCAGCGGTATCCGTTCTTTCGAATCAAGTTTTGATTTAGTAAGTGTAATGGCAGCAAGGGTTACACCGGTTTCCGGGTTGTACAATAATCCTTTGTAAAAAGGAAGGGATAAAATAATCTGTTTGAATGAATCCACGTCATGCTGGGTAGAAAATGTTCCGTTCAACAGAGGTTTTAGTTCAATAAGGTGCTTATCTTCATTCTTATAGAGCGAATAAATATTACCAAATGAAACCACTTTTTCCACTCCTTCGATCTGTTCAATGTCATCTGCCAGTCGATGCCAGGCATTAAAAAAATCTTTCTCGAAAAGTTTGTCACTTTTGATCCCAACCACCATGATGTTTCCATCTTCACCAAACATTTCCTTAAATTTTACATAATCTATATAATCCGGGTCATCGGCCGGGATAATTTTGGCAAAATCATAAGAAAGCTGGACCTGTGAAGCTTCGTACACAGCATAAATCGTTGACAAGCCAGTTAAAACAAGAATGGCCAAACGATAGCGAATAATGAATCTCCCGAATAAATTCCACATAAAAGGTCGGCAAAAATAGAAAAAATCCTTTGCTAATATTTTCTATTTTCGCATCAAACAAATTACACTATTTAAATTCGATAAACGTTAAGGAAGGATGTTTCAAAGAACCCTAAAAATAGTCGAGGCAGGAATAATTCTTTTCCTTGTGTTTTATTTTAAGGTTGAAAGCTGCGCACAGTCTATGGTTCCGGCTACTGAAGGCTGGAGAGTTCATCTTCCGTTTGCAAATAATAACGCCCTGACGGAAAGCGGAAATAAAATTTATGTTGGCTCGCCAAGTGGAATTTTTACTTTCAATGAAAAAGATAAGTCTATTGAGGTACTTTCGAAAGTAAGCGGACTCTCCGATGTAGAGGTAAGCTTGCTCGCGTCAGATCCGGTTTCGGGAATCATCGCGGTGATTTACCAGGATGCCAATATCGATATCATTCAAAGCGGAACCATTTTTAATATCAGCGATATTTTTGCAAAAGTGATGATCGGAACTAAAAGAATCAACAATGTTTCTTTCCATAACAACAAAGTTTATCTTTCATGCAGTTTCGGAATCGTAGTGATTGACCTGGGGCTTAAAATGATCATCGATTCCTATATCGGCCTGGGAGTGAATGGTGCCGACCTCGAAGTCCTGGACGTGGAATTTTATCAAAATTATATTTATGCAAGCACTGCCAAAGGTATCAATCGTGCCAATCAGAATGAATTGAATTTAAGTGATTATCATAAATGGAGTCAAACAAAATCTTCACAGTTCAGTTCATTAATGGCTGTTTTTCATGACACGCTTTATGCAGTGGTCGATTCGGTATTACAAACTTCCGTGGATGGTATCAATTTTAATCCATATGCTGCGGTCGTAAAAAACCCAATTTCACTTAACATCAATCACGAAAATCTGGTGAGTGTAACTACCATGAATATTTTTGTGGAAGATCAAACAGGATACCTGCATACCTTCAATTTGCCAAATTCGACCGGTGGATTACTTTCGGGATCCGATGAATTGTATGCGATTGGTTATAATTCCGGTTTGGTTTACAAGCACCCTGACGGAAGTGTTGATTATTTTGCACCACCGGGGCCATTTGCCAAGACCGCCATGCGCATGGCCTATAATCAGGGTGATAATTCACTGTGGGTGGCGGGTGGCTCAGTTAATAATTTCGGAACCAGTTCAGGCTGGGGACCGACTTATAACAATAATAAATTTTATCGTTTCATAGACAACTTATGGATTAATTACAAAACCTCCTCCGACACACGAATTATTTCGGGACGCGATTTTACTGATGTATCCGTCAATCCCCTTAACAATCACATCTTCCTGTCGTCCTTTCTCAACGGAATTTTTGAATTGACGGCTTCGAACGGTTTGATCAACGTTTATGACACCGGGAATAGTTCCATGAAATCAATGAGTGTTTCAGGCGCCTGCTTCGATAAATTCGGAAATATGTGGGTGAGTAATTTTGGAGCTACAAATCCGATCAGTGTAAGAACTGCGGGAGGACAATGGTATTCATACAAACTTCCGAGTGTAGTGGATGGAATGCAATCCGAAACTTACCTGGGTTTTATTACTACGGATGATTATAATAATAAGTGGGTATTTTCGACTCATGCGGGAGGCATTATTGTTTTTAATGATAACGGACATCCCGAATATACACCGGCAAGCAACCAGTTTAAAATGCTGCAGAAAGACAAACAAAAGGGGTATTTGCCCAGCAATACTGTTCTTTGTGTCACCAAAGACCAAAAAGGCGAAATGTGGGTTGGAACGGATCAGGGCTTGTGCATTTTTAGTAACCCGGGAAATATTTTTGTTCCAAATGCAGATTACGACTCACACCAGCTGGTGATAAAAACCGGCCTTGTTTATTCTAATTTTCTTGGTACCGAAGCAATCTATTGTATCCGGTTGGATGCAGCTAATCGAAAGTGGATAGGAACAAGAAATGGTGCGTGGCTTGTGTCTCCTGACGGTTATACAGTCCTGAAGAATTTTACTACCGCTAATAGCCCCCTTTTATCCAATATCATTTATGATATAGGAATAAACGATAAAACAGGAGAGGTCTTTTTTGCTACTGATAAAGGCATGATTTCTTATATGGGAAATGCAACAGCCGGTGGAGATACTCACGGTGATGTAATTGTTTATCCAAACCCAGTGCGTCCGGAATATCAAGGCTTGATAGCTATCCGCGGGCTTGTGAATAATGCTCATGTAAAAATCACGGATATAGCTGGTAACCTTGTCTATGAAGCCATTTCGAACGGGGGAATGATCACCTGGAACGCCCAGAATTTTAATGGTAAGCGGGTTGCAACAGGTGTTTACCTTATCTATTCATCCAATGACGATGCATCTGATACCTGGGTGGGAAAGATATTAGTGATTAACTGAGCCCGTGATGATCCTTTGGCAAATTAGGTTAAATTTATTTACATATTAATTCCTGTCTGAATGGCGCTAACAAAATGCCGGGCGATTGTAATAAAAACAGTCCACTATTCGGAAAGCAGCGTAGTATTGAAGTGCTTTACAGATAAGTATGGACTCCAAAGCTATATGGTTAACGGGGTGCGGTCAAAAAAAGGGAGCATACGTAATTCTCAGTTACAACCGCTCACCTTGCTTGAACTTGAGACCTACCACCAGGAAAATAAAAACCTGAAAAGGATAAAAGAACTTAAATGTTTCCCGATGTTAAGGCATATTCATTACGAAGTAATTCATAGTGCGGTTGGGATCTTTATCTCTGAATTACTGAATAAATGCATTCGTGAAGAAGACCATACCGACCTTCCTTTATTTGAATTCTTATTTCACTCCATTCAGATACTTGATATTGAAAATGAGACACTTGCTAATTTTCCGGCATATTTCATGTTACAGTTGACACGCTATCTTGGATTTTTTCCTAAAGGTGAATATTCTGATAGTACCAATTCCTTGGATATCCGTGAAGGGTACTTTACTTTTCATGATCATTTAAATTCTTTTCATCTCGGTCCTGAATTAAGTGTACAGATTTCTCAACTGTTAAAAACAGACTTCAGAACTTTAGGTACACTTAGGCTAAGCAGGGATCAGCGGCATTCTTTAATAGGGCATCTAACGACATTTTATTCGATTCATATAAGCGGTTTTGGTGAAATGAGATCAAATAAGGTACTCAATGAAGTTTTGAGTTAGATCGCTTTTTAGGTTCCATCTTGTTTATTCAGCTATTTATTCAGTTACCATTTTTGCAGGGTTTACTTAAATTCAAGTTTAAGAGCGGATTTTTAAGATAAAGACGGAATACTTTTTAATCTGCGATTAATGTTTAATTATAAAACATTATAAATCAGTAATTTAACAGTTAGTTATCAAAATTATCAACAATTTCAAAATAGTCACACATCAGCAAAAGGTTCATAAAAAGGTATTCATTCATTCTTCTACACGTAATAAAAAAATCTTGTATAAAGGTGATTGCCGCGCTATAGTTTTACCATCGCATTTAAATAATAATAGTATGAAAATTCTTAGTCAAATCATGGTTACCGCACGAATCATCAGTTGCTTAACAGTAACCGCACAAAATCCTACCACTTCTGAAGTGAAACTGAACATCCTCAATGTGGATGCAAAAGCGTTTCCTCAAGTATCCGTTACTTTCACCGCAGCAGATAATAACGGAATCCCTTTCTGGAACATCAACAAGGCCCTGGTAAAAGAAGATGGAATGAATAACAATGTTTCAACCATTCGCCAGGTTGCTCAAAGCAAACCAATATATGTAAGTGTGGTGGTTGATCATTCCGCTTCCATGGAAGATGACCCGTCACAATTATTTGATAAGAGTGGCAACCCGCGTTTTACCTTAGATAAAAATGATTATATGGTGGTACCTGATGATTACACCATGCCGATAGACAACGCCAAAGACGGAATCAAAAAATTTGTTTCAGCCTTCGATTCTCAAAAGGATTATATAAGTATTACCGGTTTTGGTTCTTCTGTTGATAAAACGCTTGCCCTCACCAATAATGAACAAAAGATCAATCAGTTCGTTGACGGCATCAAAGCAATCGGAAAAACTGCTTTGTATGACGGAATCATCACCGGGCTTGAGCAATTGAATAATGTGTACGGTCCAAGATTCATGGTAGTGCTTACTGATGGACAAGACAACATGTCGAAGCATAACTTAAATGATGTGATCGAAGCAGCCGTTAAGAACAATGTACCGGTATATTTGATCGGATTGGGCGAAGCCAACCAAAAGACACTACAACAAATTGCAGAACAAACCCACGGTCAGTTCTTCTTTGCAAATACCTCAACTGCTCTTCAATCCATTTATGCTACAATCAGCCAGCGCATGCAATCGATCTATGAGTTCGAATATACTTCAACCAATACAACCGTTGGTGGCAAAAGAGAATTGGAATTAAATGCTGAAGCAAAAAACAAAAAAGTAATTGGCGATAAATTCATTTTTGAAACACCTGAAATTGTAATGGCCAAGGTTGCAAAGACAAACACTGAAAAACCGAAAACGGCAACTATAAAAAGCGAACAGGTTCCTGTTGTTGCCATGAATGAAATACCGGATCAACAAATTTCAGAACAAACATTTCCTCCACAAGCTCAAAGCATTTCAACCTGGATATACTTAAATCTAATCATTGCTTTATTGGTGGTAGCAAGCATCATTATATATAAAATTAAGAAAAGAGGCAGAAAAGTTCCTGCATAAACCGGATAAAGGCTAATTGCCATAATCCATGAATAAACAAAAGCCAGAACCTGCGAAGTAAATAAACAAAGAATAAAATTCCTCCAACTGCCAAGGCCATCAAAAGTAGGCTTCATTTCCAGCGATAAATTCAGAAGCAAGTAAATTCCCACAAACATCGTTTTCCCCAAAAAAGAAATTTAAATATTTAGCCAAGAAGTATAAATTAGCGCCCTCAAATTTTAAAACTACAGACATGAGGATAAAAAAAATACTTCTGGCACTGGTTGCTTTCACAGCATATACCAGCCTTTTCTCCCAGGTTCTTAAAACCGAAGAAGAAGTTTACAATTATTTTAAGAACAACCTCCTCACGGTGGATAAGATCGAAGGAGTATATAAATGTACTTCCTATTCCCAGTCAGGAAACAATACTCCTCAAAAGTTACCGGTGGCCCCTAAAAAAGTGGTCATTGTTCTAAATGGTAACAATTATTCTGCATACTGGATAAAGGAAGACACCCGGGAAGTTATTGCCAAGTCTTTCATGACAATCACCAAAGTGGAATACCTGAACACCTACGATGTGAAGCTTTACGAGTGGTCTCCAAAACCAATTGAATTTATTGATGAAACCAATTTTAAGGTGAAGAAGGAAAAACCGAAAGGCAAAGCCGATGACGGAACGGTGGAAAGTTATTATTTCGAAAAAACGCTACCCACCCAGGCAGATATTGATAAAGAAAGGGCGGCACATCCTAATTCTGCCAAATGCACCGGTTTTTTGATCAACAAATATTATATCGTGACCAATTACCATATAGTTGAAAAAGCAAGATCGATAAAAATAAAAGGAGTGAAAGGCGACTTCGGAACTTCGTATAACGCAGTTTTGAAGCAATCAGATAAAAATAATGACATTGCCATTTTGAGTTTTGAAGATACCAGTACAAAAATCACCTGTCCCATTTTCATGAACAACACTCCACCTGACGCGGGTAAAGAGGTTTTTGTTCTGGCTTATCCGCTTACCGCTGCCACAGGTGATGAAGTGAAACTTGCCAATGGTATTGTCACTTCAAAATTAGGTTACCAGGGCGACATCGCTTCGTTTCAGATTAATGTTCCGATGCAACAGGGAAATCTTGGTGGACCGGTATTCGACAAGAACGGGGCTTTGGTGGGAGTTATCGCTACCAATAAAGAAGGTACCGAGAGTTCAAGTCATTGTACAAAATCAGGCTATCTCAAAAACCTGATGGATGCCCTGCCTGTGAAAGTAAAAATGCCCGCCACCAATTCACTGGCAGCAAAACCGCTGAGCGAAAAAGTAAAAACACTCAGCAAGTTTATTTACATTGTGGAAGTGGAGTATTGAAATAACTGACTGAAATTATTATTCAGTTCCTTCCGGCAACGAAACCGCATTCACTATTTCGTCCAGAGAGTCCCTCCGGCTGACATGCCCGATCAAATGCTCAATATCTTCATAACGGAGAATATCCCTTACCTCTGAATGCGCTTCGCAAATTTTTAAAGCAATACCTCTTTCATGAAGATCAAGGTAAAGTTTTTTTATAAATTTTGCTCCTGATGAATCAATATAAGCAGAGGTGCTCAGATCGAAGATCGCCATTTTTATGGACGAGTCCATTGATTTTATTTTCAACATAATGTTATTGTAAACGGTTGATACATTGAAATAAAGCAAAGGAGCCTCCACCCTGAATAATAAAACACCCGGAATGCTTTCATTGTCGGGATGCCGTTTCAGATCGGTATATCGTTTCGTTCCCGGAATTCTTCCAAGAAATGCCACATGCGGATTGGATACGATCCGGATAATTAAAAGCAGGGAAGCCAATGCTGCGATCACCACACCCCAAAGGATCCCAAAGATTACCACGCTAATCAACGCCACCATGGCGATGCCGAAATCAAAACGGTTAACCCTGAACAAACGAATGAATTCCTTCACGTCAACCAGTCCTCCGATTGCTACCAAAACAATAGCAGCAAGAATGACGAGGGGTAAGTCTTTTAACATACCGGTTAAAAAAAGCAAACAAAGCGCAATAGTAAGCGAAGCCATTACCAGTGACATGGGTGTTTTTGCCCCGGCTCGGTCATTTACTGCCGATTGAGATAATCCTCCGCTGATCGGGTAACCATGCCCGAAAGCTGTGGCAAGATTGGCTAACCCAATGGCGAGTAATTCCTGCCGTGGATCAATTTCGTATCCGTTCTTTTGTGCGAGTGCTTTTGCTGCCGAAACACTCTCTACGTACGCCAGCAGGAAACAGGCGAAGGCAAGCGGAACAACACTTTCAATTTCATTGATATGAAGGGAAGGAATATATAGCTCAGGTAAACCTGCATGCAATGGCCCCACGATCTGGAAACCGTGATCATCAATGGTGGTGAGTAAAACGATGATGATGGAAGCAATCACAATCAAAATGGCGATAGGTTTGCCGGGAAATATTTTTTGCCCGAAATAAATCAATGCGATGGCGCTTAAACCAAAAAGGAAAACATAAAGATTGGTTTGAGGTAACTGAAGAATTAAACTTTCAACCCGTTCGTACACATTTTTTCCGCCACCCGGCACTGCGAATAATTTTGGTAATTGAGTTAATCCGATGGTGATGGCAGCGCCTGCTTTAAATCCAAGCAGTACATTTTCGCTGATGAAATTGATTATGCTGCTCAGCCTAAGTAAATACGCCAGCACGCTCAAAGCCGCAAAAACAAAAGCAGTGAGTGAAGCGATATCCGCCCAGCGTTGAATATCACCATTGGCCATTCCCGAAATCGTGGTTCCGATCAAAAGTGAAATTGCTGAAGTGGGACCAACTGCCAGGTGACGGCTGGTGCCAACCATGGCGTAAAAAATCCCTCCCAATAAATATCCGTAAATCCCGTATTGCGGAGGTAAACCTGCCAGGGTGGCGTAAGCAAGAGAAACAGGTATCGCGTAGGCAGCAAGCGTTATTCCTGCAATGGTATCACTGCCGAAAATTTTTAATGAATAACCATCAAGCCAAAGCGAAGCAGGTATGTACCTTCTTTTTCCAGTATGCAATTCCTTAAAATAATTCATGCGCCAATTTGTTTTGCCGATGAGGATGTAAATAAAAGGAAAAAAAATCAGAAAACAATTCAGAAATTAATAATGAAGAATGAATAATTAAGAATTGGATGCCGCATGCTTAATACAGGACACAGGATATTATTTTTCACACAAGAGTTTGCAAAGGGTAAAAATAAACTTTGCGGTCATTGTGCCTTTGCGAGAAATATTATAGAGTTTTAAATATGTTGGGTAATGAAATTAAAATTGTTAATGCAATTACTATTTTACTCATTTTGCTTTTGAGTTTAAAGAGTTAATAAGTTTCATCAAAGAAATTCTTAATTCTGCATTCTTAATTTATTTCCTTTTCAACACCTTCATCACCGCCTCCACAATATCGGGTGTGTCGAGGTGGTATTTTTTCATGAGTTCATCGGGCGTTCCGCTTTCACCGAAAGAATCATTTACAGCAACCATTTCCAAAGGTGTCGGTAAATTGCGCGACAGCAATCCACAAATACTTTCACCCAGCCCACCGTTCATCTGGTGTTCTTCGGCAGTTACCACGCAGCGTGTTTTTTTCGCGGAATTTAAAATGGCTAGTTCATCCAGCGGCTTGATGGTATGAATATTTATGATCTCGGCATTGATTCCTTTCCCTGCTAAAATATGCCCGGCTTCAATGGCTTTCCAAACCAAATGTCCCGTTGCAAAAATAGAAACATCGGTTCCTTCATTTAATAAAATTGCTTTCGCGATCTCAAATTTTTGATCAGCCGGAGTAAAATTCGGAACAGCCGGTCTTCCGAAGCGCAAATAGACCGGGCCAATATGTTTTGCGATTTCCATCGTTGCTGCTTTGGTCTGGTTGTAATCACAAGGATTGATCACCACCATATTCGGCAGCATTTTCATTAACCCGATATCTTCCAATATTTGATGCGTGGCACCGTCTTCGCCCAAAGTTAACCCGGCATGCGATGCAGCGATCTTCACATTTTTATTGGAGTAAGCAACCGACTGACGGATCTGGTCATACACTCTACCTGTTGAAAAATTCGCGAATGTTCCGGTAAAAGGAATTTTTCCCCCGATCGTTAAACCTGCCGCCACACCCATCATATTTGCTTCCGCCACTCCGCATTGGAAAAAACGTTCAGGAAAATCTTTTTGAAATGCATCCATCTTCAGCGAGCCGATCAGGTCCGCACAAAGTGCAACCACATTTTCATTTGTTTTTCCCAATTCGTGCAAACCCGCTCCAAATCCGGATCGCGTGTCTTTTACATTTTGTACCTCGTATGTTTTCATTTTTATTTTATTAACCTATTAACTTATCAACCAGTCTTCCTTCAACCTAATTCAATGTATAATTTGTTGCCGAACCCGATTTAATTTCGATATCACGTTCGAAGGTTTGGTTCGAACGGTAAGCTCCTTTCATCCGGTAAATGATCTTGTAAAAACCGGGTTGCATGATCAGGTTGTGAACTTTTGTGTCCACCGGAAGGTTACAAACCCACTCGAGTTCGTTCCGGTTCATTTTATAAATATCGGCATAGTAGGGTTGAGTGAGCGCGGTAACGATCAATTTGCCGGGTTGAGGAATTTCTACCGTGGCTGTATGGTTCTGTTTTATTTTAACTCCTTTCTCATAAATTCTCGGGAGTGTTAAAATTTCAAGATCATATTCGCCCACGAGGTATCTTTCGATTTCATTTGCATCCTGAACTTCGAGTGTGGTGGATTTATTATGTTGCTTCACTAAAAATTTAAGTTCCGAATAATTGGTTTGTCCCACCAATTTCAACTGCAACATTCCTTGCGCGGCATCCACCCCGATGATGGTGTGTTTGCCCGGAGTGATTTCGATATTTTCTTTCACTACCGGAGGAATAGTGTGTACCACCATCCTGTATTTGTAAATGGGATCAAGGATCAGCGTATCCGGATTTCCTTTTTCATTGATCGTATGCATAAAGTTGTACATCAATTGCCCGGAATGCATATCATAAAAACTCATCGCCACATTTGATTCAGTAGGTTTACTGTAAATATCCAGCAGGTTTACCTGGCACGTGGTGGTGTTCAAAGCCTGGCTTACGACCACGTTCAGCACTTCATTAAAACTTTCTTCGGTGTTCGCATCGTAATATCTTCCCACGCATTCAAATGCTTTACGGAATTCGGCCGTGCTTCCCAAACCTATGATGAACGGACGAAGGATCACTCCGCTGCTTTGCAAAGCTTCGGAAACGGTGCACGGATCGCCTTCACATTCTTCAATCCCATCGGTGATCAATACTACTACATTTCGTACTCCGGGATCTTTCGGAAAATCTCCTGCCGACATTTGCAACGAATAAGCGATCAGAGTAGTTCCTTTCGGTTTAATGGCTTCCACGCGCTTTTTTATTTCCTCATAATTATTGGGTTTGAACGGAACTTCCAGTCTTGTGTCATGGCAATCCCTGCGGTTTGGCGGACTCGTGTGTCCGTAAACGCGTAACGCTACTTCCACGTCTTTGGCAAGTTTCAGGCTATCCATTAAATTGTTGAGCATTTTTTTTGCAACGATGATGCGCGTGGAATTTCCCATTTGTGAATACATACTGCCCGATGCATCCAGTAAAAATAAAATGCGTGTTCGTGGTTTTTGAGCGAACGATTGTGAAATCAAAAATAAAATCAAAAATAAAATCAAAAATATTTTGGAATGAGAAAAAGAAAATTTTCGCAGAGAGATTCTGAAATCAAAAAATGAATGGTATCTTGTATTTATTTTCAAACTTTTTTTATCAAACTCAAAACTTATAAATCCGGGTTTTTAGTTATTGGTTATTAGTTAAAGTTTATCAGTTTTTAGTTATCCGAACACCAAACGCTAAACATCAAACTCCAAACCTTTTCAATAGTCTCCGAGCGTTTCCGGTAACTGAGCCAAGGCCTTTTCCAGCTCCACATCATTCGGTGCAACCCCGTGCCATTTGTGCGTTCCCGTCATGAAATCAACTCCGTGTCCCATTTCCGTTTTCATGATGATGAAGATCGGTTTTCCTTTCCCCGTGAGCGATTTTGCCATCGCCAGCATTTCAATCATATTCTCAAAATCGTGTCCGTTCATTTGCAGCACTTCCCAGCCTGCAGCCCACACCATTTGCTCGATGCCGAGGGGATTAATTCCGGCAACATCATTTGTTTTTCCATCGATCTGCTGCCCGTTGCAATCGATAGTTAAGATCAAATTATCAATTTTGTGGTGAGCTGCAAAAATAAAAGCTTCCCAGCACTGGCCTTCCTGGATCTCGCCATCACCCATCAGGGCGTAAACCAGTTTTTTATCCCCGTTTAATTTTTTTGCAAGTGCAGCTCCGGCAGCAACCGAGATTCCCTGGCCGAGGGAACCTGATGCCACTCTCACTCCCGGAAGGTGTTCGGCTGTTGCCGGATGTCCCTGTAAACGGGAATTTAATTTCCGGAAAGTTTTTAATTCTTCAAGGGGAAAATATCCGGAACGCGCAAGCACACTGTAAAAAAGTGGTGAAATATGCCCGTTGGATAAAAAGAAAATATCCTCATTTTTACCGTCCATCGTAAATTTCGGATTATGCTCCATCACACGGAAATAAAGTGTTGTCAGGAAATCAGCGCTGCCCAGCGAGCCACCCGGATGTCCTGACTTGCATGCATGTACCATGCGTAATATATCTCTTCGCACCTGCATGGAAATGTTTTTCAACTCCTGAATTTCTGCCATAAAAAAACCTTGTGAATGGCTCAAATGTAAAAAATGCGGGAATTTTTCAAGACATTTGTTTCCCACATTTTTAGGATAAATCCCTGACATGAAAAAAACAATTGAGATAAGCCTGATGCCTGAGGAGTGTTTTGATGAAACCGCCACACTTATATCCGTTGCAAAAAAATCCGGATTCAGCGAAATATCCGGAATAAAAATTTTACGAAAGTCACTTGATGCAAGACGAAAGCCCATTCACTTCAATTTACAGGTCGAACTGTTTGTAAATGAAAATCCACCAAATGAAAATTTCGATTTTGATTTTAAGAATGTAAGTAATTCTCCTCATGCCGTCATCATCGGTGCCGGACCGGCAGGGCTCTTCGCTGCGCTGAAACTTTTGGAAAAAGGGATCAAACCGATCCTGTTTGAAAGAGGAAAAAATGTTCGCGAGAGAAGATTTGATCTCGCAAAGATCACGAGAGAAAATGTGATCAATCCCGAATCGAATTATTGCTTTGGAGAAGGCGGAGCCGGAACTTTCAGTGACGGGAAACTCTACACGCGTTCCACCAAGCGCGGAGATGTGAACCGCATTTTACGTTTGCTGGTGAAGCATGGAGCGGATGAACGGATCCTGTATGAAGCCCATCCTCACATAGGAACCAACAAGCTTCCGCAGATCATCACCAACATCCGTGAAACCATTTTGCATTTCGGTGGTGAAATTCATTTTAATTCAAAGCTTACGGATATTGAAATCGAGAATGGGAGAATTAAAGCAGTTCAAATATCCAATATTCAAACAACTTCAAACTTTAAACTTCAAACTTCAAACTTAATCCTCGCAACCGGCCACTCTGCCCGGGACATATTTGAATTGCTTTTCAGAAAAAATATTTTCATTGAAGCTAAGCCATTTGCTCTCGGAGTGCGGATCGAGCATCTGCAAAGTCTGATCGACTCTATTCAGTACAAGTGTGATTCGCGCGGGGATTATTTACCACCTGCAAATTATTCTCTCGTCAATCAATCTGCCGGGAAAGGGGTGTTCTCTTTTTGCATGTGCCCGGGTGGGATCATTGCTCCGGCAGCCACTTCACCCGGAGAAATCGTGGTCAATGGGTGGAGCCCGAGCAAACGGAATAATATATTCGCAAACTCGGGTTTGGTGGTTTCTGTTGAACAAAAAGATATAAGAGAATTCGAAATATTCGGTTCGCTTGCCGCGATGAAATTTCAATCATCGGTGGAACAAAAATGTTTTGAAATAACAAAAAGTCTGAATGCACCTGCGCAACGGATGATGGATTTTCTGAACAAAAAAGTTTCGAATTCGTTGCCGGATTGTTCTTATTTTCCGGGTATCACGAGTACCGTACTTGATGAAGTTCTGCCCGATTTTATAGCTGCATCTCTTCGCGATTCAATGAAAATATTCGGACAAAAAATGAAAGGATATTTAACCAACGAAGCAGTTATGGTTGCCACAGAATCCAGAACCTCTTCACCAATTAGAATTCCTCGGGATAAAGAAACGTTGCAACATATCAAGATCAAAGGATTGTACCCATGCGGTGAGGGAGCCGGTTATGCGGGAGGGATCGTGAGTGCAGCTATTGACGGGGAACGGTGTGCGGGGAAGATTAGCCACTGATTAATTAAATTTTACAAAATACGAATTGGTACAAATTTACGAATTGAAAATGCATCACAGATTCGTACATTCGTATTTATTTGTATTTCGTAGAACTCACATTCCCCGTCCTCTTCAAAACTCCCCAGTGAACCAACTCGCCTTTGAGGGCATTAAGGAGGGAAATGACCAGCACATAAAACAGAAGCATCCGGTAAATGATCCGTTGCGGAATGATGAGCAATAATTTCAGGATGGAAATATTTTTACCGTCAATATAAAATGCAATAGCCGAAATGGTTACGTCCACAGCCATGTATGCAAGATAAAGTAAAAGAACGATCACCGCTTTTCCGGAAAAAAGTGAAAGTAGCAGCGTGAGATCAACGATTGGGGAGAACAACGGGAGAAACAATTGATAGATCAGAATATTCGGCAAGACCACCCAGCCCATGTTTGGAAATTCTTTGCTGAATAATTTTTTCCGGTGTTTCCAGAAACTTTGCATGATGCCGAAACACCAGCGTTTGCGCTGTTTTAAAAATTGCTTCACCGTTTCGGGAGATTCAGTGAATGCAAGTGCCGAGTTGTTGGTTTTGATCTTGTACTTTTTTTCCAGTAATTTCAGGGTGATATCACAATCTTCAGCCAGCGTATCGGTGCTGAAACCACCTACTTCAATTACAGCACTTCTCCGGAAAGCACCTATGGCACCGGGCACCACCATGATCGCGTTTAGTGTTTCAAATGCAAGCCGGTCGAAATTCTGGCTCGTGGTGTATTCGATACTTTGCCAGAAGGTCAACAGGTTTACTTCATTTCCTACTTTTACATTTCCGGCAACAGCACCCACTTTTTCATCCACAAAATCCACCACCAGGTTGGAGATGGCATCCTTTGCGAGAATGGTATCCGCATCAATGCAAACAACGATTTCTGATGTGGAATTTTCAATTCCGAAATTGATGGCCGAAGCTTTTCCCCCGTTTGTTTTTTGAAGAATACGAACCTTGTTAAAGGAGGAGAATTGCCTATTTACTTTTTCAAAAGTTCCATCGGAAGAACCGTCATCCACAAAAATAATATCCAGGTTTTCGTAATCGGATTGAAGAATATTTTCAATGGTCTTGGCAGCATTCACTTCTTCGTTGAACGCTGGAATGACAACACTTACCGAAGGTTGAACAGTATAAGAAGGTTTTGGTTTTTTCTTCCTGAAAATTACGAGCAGGAAAATAACCGACAGCCGGAATAAGATGAGAATTATGGCGATGTAAAACAACCACGAAAGGAAGGAGTCCTGAACCGAAGTGTACGATGCGAGAATATTATCCGCGAACAAAAACAAGGTATTCAATCCGCCTTTCACCGGAGGCATCAACTCATCTTTTTTCATCCCGAGGAAATCGGCAAGGGTGACGAACTGGTATCCGTTCTTTTTATAAAATTCTATGATTCTTGGAAGTGCTTTTACGGTTGCTTCACGGTTACCACCGGCATCGTGAAGTAAAATGATATTTCCTAATTTTCGCTGTTCGGTAGCGCGGCTAAAAATGGAGTCAGCAGTAATATCTTCTTCCCAATCACGCGGATCAATGGCTGAACCAATATAAATATAACCTCTTTGTTTGGCGATATATAAAGGATGCAACTGCCCAACATTGGTCGGCTCCGCATCCACATCGTAAGGCGGGCGAAACAAAATAGTGGAATGATGTGTGATGGATTCAACCAGTCTTCGCGTTGCCCGCAATTCCAGGCTGATCCGTGCATCACTCGATATCAATAAATTCACATGAGTGAAGGTATGATTCCCGATCTCGTACCCATCCGTATAAATTTTTTTGAGTAACGGAACATTCCGGATCACGTTGGCTCCGGTGATAAAAAATGCACCCGGAACTTTATACTTTTTTAAAATATCAATGATCCGGGGGGTGTAATCTTCATCGGGTCCGTCATCGAAAGTGAGTACTATTTTTTTACCAACATTTCCCGATTTCTGAATAACAAAATTTGTTGGAAGTGAAAGAAATTTTTGCTCCGAAATCAATTGGTCATCGGTGTCAATTTCCAGGTTAATTATGCCTTCCTGCGGAGCACTCAGTAAATTCAAAACTTCGCCTTCCCCGATATAGTCAATATTTTCATTCTCCGGAACTTTGGAGATCTGATTGAAATTGAAAGGATGTTCTTTCAGCGAATCGAGCGAAAGATTCCTGCTGAAGAAATTCCAGATGCGTGAATCTTCGGAACCAAGCCGCCAGACCGCTACACCGGAAGTGCCGAAATCTTCGGCCGCCCGCATGGCATTAAAATTTGTTGCGGCATCGGTGAAAAAAACAGTATGATGTGTTCCTTCATCATCGGTGTAAGAAAAATTCAGGTTGTAATTATCGTTGTCGAAATCAATCGTTGAGTCGTTGTCTTCCGCGCTGGTGATGGCTTCCTGGTAAGTCACGTCTTTTCCCTCATATCCTTCGGGCCAGTCGTAACCGAATGCAGCCAGGCCTAAGACTACTTTTTCTTCCGGCATTTTTTTCGTGATCTCATCGAGTGCGTTTTCCACCCACTCATGCGAAGCGATCGGTCCGGGCATGGTTCCTTTGTTGTGCTGATCGTAAGCCATCAGGAAAATCAGGTCATTCAGTTTGGATAGTTCGGCATAGTTGTAATCCTCGTTAAAGGGCGATACATCCTGAGTTACAATGTATCCTTTCGAATGCAGTTCCGTGGAAAGTTCCCGGATAAACTCAACAAAAGCTTCGTCCGTTTTTTCAATGAGATCTTCAAAATCAATATTCACTCCCTGGAAATGATTGGAATCGAGCACTGCGATCACGCTCCTGATAAATTTATTTCTCCGGTTCTTATCCGAGATGATGCGGTGAACATTTTTTCCATTGAAGACCTGGTTGAAATTATTAGTGATCATCGGCACAATCGCCAGGCGATTTTGTTTCATAATGTGCAACGCTTTCGGATCAATGTCGATAAAAACCTCATCGGAAGTATCCTGCACAAACAACCATTCTGGCAACACCATGTTCATTTTCGAAGCGTTTTGCCTTAAAGAATACAGTGACTGCACATCCCAGTTGACAAAAAAACCGGCACGGATGGGAAACTTGATTGTAGGCTGATGCCGCGCTCTTTTCCATTCGAGGAAACCGGATTTGTAAAAATTCCGCAGGTGTTTTTTCCGGATCTTATCCATATCCGCATTGAACTGGTCGTGGGTTTTATCATCCACTAAAATGGTGTCGGTTAATTTTTTGAAAGTCGTGGAATCGTCTATGGACGGGAGCTTCGGGGACATTTCATCTTTGATGGAATAAATGGCTGATCCGATAAGCAACACGAAAATTCCTATCACAAAAGTAATAGTCAGTTTGAACCGTTTCCATCGCTTCGGATCGTCTGTGTGAAAAACCTGTTTACGCTTCTGTGAATTCATTTTCCGTTTCGAAGATAGATTTTCTATTTCAGATGAAAGAAATTAACTCTTCCATTCCTGTGGATTATTCTTCCGATCCCTGTTAATCCATGAAATTAATGGTATAAAGAAAGGTTTTTTCGTGCAAAAGAAAAGAGTGAAATTATTTTTATGCTTTCAAAAAATTTAGTTTAAACTTGCATCCATAAACAGAATAACCACAAATGAAATTTTTTATCGATACAGCAAATCTTGCACAAATAAAGGAAGCGAATGACCTTGGCATTCTTGATGGTGTAACCACTAATCCTTCTCTCATGGCTAAGGAAGGGATCAAGGGAACCGATAACGTGATGAAACATTACAAAACTATTTGCGACCTGGTGGAAGGTGATATCAGTGCCGAAGTGATCTCTACCGATTACGAAGGGATGATGACCGAAGGACAAGCACTCGCTGCGATCGATGAAAAGATAGTTGTGAAAATTCCCATGATCAAGGATGGCATCAAAGCCATCAGGCAGCTTTCTTCGATAGGAATTAAAACCAACTGTACACTGGTATTCGGACCGGGGCAGGCGATTCTCGCTGCAAAAGCAGGAGCCACCTATATTTCTCCTTTCGTGGGAAGGTTGGATGATATTTCGTATGACGGGATGGAACTTATCGCGCAGATCGCACAGATCTTTGCGGTGCAAAGTTACCAGACACAGATTCTTGTAGCTTCGATCCGCAACCCGGTGCACATAGTTAAAGCCGCGCAACTTGGGGCACACGTCATCACCAGCCCGCTTGAATCCATCCTCGCACTTTTAAAACATCCACTCACGGATATTGGCCTCGAGAAATTCTTAGCTGATCATAAAAAAGCGAATTCGTAATTTCCACTTCGGTTTTATTGCCCCAAAATTTTCCGGGTAAATAATTTTATCTTGCCTTTGCGCCTTTGCGCCTTTGCGAGAAATTTTATTGTATTATTGTGATTTAATTTTAGAAAAATAATGCAATTCGACCGCAAAAAATATTCAGATAAAATTTTATTGGATCTTTATAAATCGATGCTCAAGCCACGAATGATCGAGGACAAGATGCTCATTCTTTTACGTCAAGGACAGGTGAGCAAATGGTTTTCGGGAATCGGGCAGGAAGCGATAAGTGCAGGTTGTGCGATGGCTTTGGAGAACGATGAATATATTTTACCCCTTCACAGAAACCTGGCCGTGTGGACAAACCGTGATATGCCTTTCGTGAAATTATTTTCGCAGTGGCAGGGAAAAATGAACGGTTATTCAAAAGGTCGTGAACGTTCATTTCATTTTGGAACCAACGAACATCACATTGTTGGAATGATCTCGCACCTTGGAGCAATGCTTGGAGTTGCCGATGGAATTGCGCTTGCATCCAAACTGAAAAATGAAAAAAAAGTCACGGTGGTTTTTAGCGGTGATGCCGGGGCAAGTGAAGGAGATTTTCATGAAGCGATCAATGTGGCGGCAGTTTGGAATCTGCCGGCGATTTTTCTTATAGAAAATAATGGGTATGGTTTATCCACTCCAACCAGTGAGCAATACAAATTCAAAAATTTTATTGACAAAGGAATCGGATATGGAATCGATGTTAAAAAAATTGACGGGAATAATATTCTGGAAGTTTACGATGCGGTAAAAAACATTTCCGCAGAAATAAAAAAAGAACCGAAACCATTTTTACTCGAGTGCATGACATTCCGTATGCGTGGTCACGAGGAGGCCTCCGGAACGAAATATGTTCCGAAGGAATTATTTGAAGAATGGAGCAAAAAAGATCCGATCGCGAATTATGAAAATTATTTGAAGAGTGAAAAAATTCTCACAGATAAAATCATAAAAGAATTTCGTGAAGAAATAAAAAAGGAAATTGATGAAAGCGTAAAAAAAGTGTTGAGTGAACCGGAGATAATTCCAAATACAGAATTTGAATTATCTGAAGTGTATGCACCAACAGAAAAAATAAATTCCGAAAATTATCAAACCCTTCAACATGTAACAATCAAACCGATCACCGATCACCGATCACCGAAGCGCTTGATAGACGCAGTTTCGGACGGGTTACGTTTAGCCATGAGGAAGCATGAGAATTTAATCCTGATGGGGCAGGACATTGCGGAATACGGTGGAGTTTTTAAAGTTACCGAAGGTTTTCTGAAAGAGTTTGGAAAAGAAAGAGTGCGAAATACTCCGCTTTGTGAAAGTGCGATTTTGGGAGCCGGTTACGGACTTTCGATCAAAGGGATGAAAGCGATGGTAGAAATGCAGTTTGCCGATTTTGTTTCGATGGGATTTAACCAGGTCGTGAATAACATGGCGAAAAGTTTTTACCGGTGGGGGCAAAATGCAGATGTGGTGGTTCGCATGCCAACGGGTGCCGGTGTGGGAGCCGGGCCGTTTCACTCGCAAAGCAACGAAGCGTGGTTCTTTCATGTGCCGGGATTGAAAATTGTTTATCCTTCCACTCCATCCGATGCGAAAGGTTTGTTGCTTGCTTCGTTTTCCGATCCGAATCCAATTTTATTTTTCGAGCATAAAAATTTATACCGTGCAGTTGATATCGAAGAAGAAGTTTTTGATGATCATTACGAACTGGAGATCGGGCCGGCAAGGAAAGTTCGCAATGGAAACGATGTAAGTATTATCACTTATGGTGCTGCGGTGCATTGGGCAACCAAACATGTAAAAGAAAAAAACATTGATGCGGAAATTCTTGACCTGCGAACACTTTTACCCTGGGATAAAAAGACAGTTGAGGAAAGCGTAAAAAAAACCGGAAAAGCAATTATTTTTCATGAGGATACTTTAACCGGTGGAATAGGAGCAGAGATCGCTGCGCATATTTCTCAACATTGTTTTAAATTTCTCGATGCCCCGGTGATGCGCTGTGGAAGCCTCGATACACCGATTCCATTCACCCCTCATTTGGAAGAAAATTTTTTGCCGAAGGAACGGTTTAAAAAAGAACTGGATGAATTGCTGAGGTTTTAGTGCAACATCATTCAAAATAAAATCAACGCCTCAGATGATCAAAAAAATAATTTTAACTCTTATCCTGTTTATTTTATATGGCTCAGTCGGATATTTCTCTTCCGGTTTCGATGATGAGTTTTTCACCATCAGGTTAATCGAGAAACTCGGATTTGGTGCTGTAAGTTTTCTGCAAACTACCGATATTCATCCTCCGGGTTCTTACATTATTGATTCTTTATTGTTTGCTGCATTTGGCAAATGGGAGTTGGTCAGACTTGTTATTTCTTTGATCACAGCAACATCTTTAATGTATGCAATCAATGCTATCGAAAAAAGAAATGGAAAATTTGCCGGCTTAGTTGCATTTATTTTATTGGGCTTGAATCCTGCTATTTTACTGTGGTGTACAAGTATCCGGTGGTATGCTTTTTTTGTTCCGGTTTTGATCTGGCTGAGTATCGTTCCGGAAAAACAGGATTGGAAATACTGGGGAAAGTGTTTTGGGGGATTGCTTTGCCTGGCATATTTCGGTTATGCTTTTTTGGTAATTGTTTTACCTGTCGTAATTCTTTACTGGATGAAAAGTGATGAAGAAAATTCAAAGAAGATTAAAGGTATTTTATTTTTTGGTTTGCTTTTTCTGATCCTTTATTCGTATCAATTCTTTATTTTTTATAACGTGCATTATAAAAATAAAGACACTCAAATTTCTTCGCTCCTGAAAAGCATTTATGGAATTTATACTTCTCAATTCAGTAACCAGGGCGTGATCCCGGTTTCAATACCCGGAATTATCTCAAGCATCGGAACGATAGGTATTATTATCGCGATTCTTTATTCTGATCTCAAATCGAATCTTAAGAATAATTATTTTGCTGTGTATTCGGTGGCAACGGTTTTTACTCTCGTCACCGGTGTTGCCAGTAAGATCAGAAACCTGGTTATCATCAGCCCGTGGCAGGCATTATGGATAGCAACAGCAAAAATTGAAGCGCCTCAAAAAAAGTTCTTCATTTTATTTCTTTCCTTCCTGGCTATTGGAAATCTTTGGGGTGATCTCAATGTGGTGACACACCACAACACCACGAAAAGCAATTTCGATTTGCAGGTTCAACCTGTTTTGGATGACTTGAAAATCGAAAAACTAAAATCGAAAAATGATTTGATTGTTTTATGTCATGACCCAAAACTCACGTGGCATTTAAATCATAACGGATTCACAGTGGTCGGTCCGTATTCGCACAGCGTTCTTACTCCTGAATTATTTCGATCCAAGCATCGGTGTGTGGTGATTTTAAAAACCTGGACAGGATTGAAGCCGGAACAATTAAAAATAATGTATAAAGAGCTGCAATTACTGAAATACGAAAGTTCAACAAGTTTAAATCTGGGCCGTGATGATTTTTATACATTCAAGAATAAATTGAATTCTTTGTACCCGGAATACATGGTGGAAGTGACCAGGTTTTATGAAGTCGAAAACCTGGAAGCTGTGAAATCATGGCAGCCAATTAAAGCAACGCTTTTTGGATATTAGAAGTTGTGTTAAAATCTTTAGTTTCGGGAAATAAATTTTGCAAGTGATCATGATCCGATTTGTTTTGTTTTGTTTGGCCATTAGTTTTGGTGTTGTTACCGTTGATAACCCTTTTGAATGGCAACTGAAGAAATATGAAAATGACATTGCAATTTATGCGAGGGAAGTTCAGGGTTCAGGTTTCAAAGAACTAAAAGCCGTCACCAGCTTTCATTCCAATTTGTCAGGATTGGTTGCCATCGTAAAAGATATTCCGGCCACACCGGATTATGTTCATCATTGCAAACAGGCATATATAGTAAGTTCTCGGGGCGACAGTGAGATCACCTTTTACCAGGAGACCTACGTTCCATGGCCAATGTCAAACCGTGATGTGGTCATCCTGTATAAAATAAAACAAGATAAAAGATCCAAAACAGTCATCATTGAAGCAATGGGAATTCAAGGAATAAAACCTTTGGTGGAAGGAAATGTGAGGATACCGGAATTACGGGGATATTGGAAATTTTCCCTGAAAAAAGACGGGAGTGTTTCAGGTGAATATTGCCTTTATCTTGATCCCGGATCTCCCATTCCTGATTGGTTGACCAATATGTTTTTGATTGACGGACCTTTTTACACGATCTCAAAAATGAAGACCTTAGTGACTGAAAAAAAATACCAGGATGCAAAATTTCAAAACATCGTAAATTAATAATGAGATGCAGTATTTTATTTTTAAAAGGAATGAAGCACTTATTTTAATGTGAACGTTTTTTACTCCGAACCGAAATAATTTCGCAAAATGCGAAACGCAAAATGCGAAAAATTATTGAAGCCTCTCCAACCATCGCGAAAAGAATACGTCATAAACTATATATCCGTTCTCACCTTTCAAAATCATTTCCTTATCAAGTAGTGCATTTAACGAACGGTTGATGGTACTGGGAGCCCCCAGGTTATACCGTTTCATGAATTCAAACGAAGTGGGCATGGCCGCGTGTTCTTCGTTCGCTATGGCGCGGAGGAGATTCCATTGCGCATCGGTTAGCAGGTTGCGGTAATTGAAATAGGTGGCTTTTGATTCTTCGAGTACTTCGTTAAAGACCGCATTCACTTCCGTGTCATCAATTTTTGAAAGGACTTTCGCGAACAGGCGGTTACACACGTATTGCACGTAATACGTGTGATTGCGGCACCAGTTCAGGATCAATTGGATGCTTTCGTGTTTTATTTGCCTTCGTGCATTTCTGAAATGTAGGAATATGAATTCTTCATAGATCTTGGGATCAATGATATCCAGGAATAACAGGTCGGTGCTTTGGTAGAAAGGGCGCTTGTAATCGGAGAACATGGAAATGAGGACATGTTTGTGGCTGCCCGAAAAAATAAAATGGACATTCTTCAGATGCTGAATTTTACTACGAAGTAACGCTTCCACATTTTTCTCCGGGTAATTGCTGATCTGCTGGAATTCATCAAGGGCGATGTAATATTGCTTTCCTGACTTTTCAAGAAAATCGAATAATTGGTCGATGGATTTTGCCGTTCGTTTCGGGTCATGGTATTTCAGTTCAAAGGAAGGTTGACCACTTACGGAATCGTAAACAATATTGGCTCCGATGCTGCTGAAAAACCGCGTTAACGTATCCATAAGCTTTGCCGTTTTACTTCCGCCCGATTTGAAAATACCTTTACCCAGGGTGCTCAGAAAATCGGTGAGATTTTGTGTTGGATAAATATCAATATGGATGAATCCCGCAGTTGACTTTCCGCGAAACCGGTTGAAAACATGCTCGATCAGGGCAGTCTTACCGATTCTCCGGTTGGAGATCAAGGTTATATTTCTACCATTGATAAGTGCGGACCGTATCTTGTCGGTCTCTGTTTTACGGTCGCAGAAATATTCAGGGGAGTGGTACCCGCTGACGAGAAATGGATTTGATCGAATATTCATGAGTGCAAATATATTTCACAAAATGCGAAACGCAAAATGTGAAATAGTATTTTTTACCCAAACAATAACTCCAGCATCGCATCCAATTTTCCTACTTCCACAATTTTTATTTTGTTATTTGATTTGGGAATTTTATTGAAACGCGAAACATAAACGGTTTTAAATCCAAGTTTCTCGGCTTCAGCGATCCGTTGTTCCACGCGGTTCACCGCACGAATTTCCCCGCTTAATCCAACTTCACCGACAAAACAGATTTCGCTGTCGATGATGGCATTCTGGTAACTCGAAACAATGGCTGAAATAATTCCGAGATCAACCCCAGGATCTTCTATGCGCAGGCCGCCCGCGATATTCACAAACACATCCTGCATTCCCATTTTCAGGCCACATTTTTTTTCGAGAATGGCAAGCAGCATGTTCAACCTTCGCGTATCAAAACCGTTTGAATTTCGTTGCGGAGTACCGTAAACAGCCGTGCTCACCAGCGCCTGTGTTTCTATGAGCAAAGGACGCATTCCTTCGATGGTTGCCGAGATCGCCACACCGCTCAGTGCTTCTTCGCGTTGCGAAATCAAAATTTCGGATGGATTGGAAACCTCGCGCAAACCCGAATTTTGCATTTCGTAAATTCCAATTTCACTCGTTGAGCCGAACCGGTTTTTTGTAGTGCGAAGAATCCGGTAAACATGATGACGGTCGCCTTCGAATTGCAAAACAGTGTCCACCATGTGTTCCAGTAATTTAGGTCCTGCAAGTGTTCCGTCTTTGGTAATATGACCGATGAGAAAAACAGGTGTTCCTGTTTCTTTAGCAAAACGGATCAGGTCTCCGGCAGTTTCTTTTATTTGTGAAATGCTTCCGGGAGTGGAATCGATCAATTCACTTTGCAATGTTTGAATGGAATCAACGATCACGATATCCGGTTCGAGTTCCTGCAAGGCTTTTCCAATTTTTTGGGTAGAAACTTCCGTGAATAAATAACAATTTGGATTATTGAAAGGCAAACGTTCGGCTCGCATTTTTATCTGCGCATCGCTTTCTTCACCTGATATATACAACACTTTTTTATCGGTGAACTGCAATGCCACCTGTAACATCAACGTAGATTTACCGATGCCCGGTTCACCACCGATGAGTACCACACTTCCGGGAACTATTCCTCCTCCAAGCACACGGGTGAATTCAGCATCCGAAATTTTGAAACGTTGTTCGTTTCCTTTTTCCACCGCATCTATCAAAACCGGTTTCAGTGTTTTGGTGATCCCTTTTTTCTTCCAGGTCTTTTCACTTTTTTCTTTGTGGATCACTTCTTCCACATAGGTGTTCCATTCTCCGCAGCTTGGGCATTTACCTATCCATTTGGAAGCAGAGGCTCCGCAGTTCTTACAAAAAAATGTTGTTTGGGTTTTTGCCATGAAGGCACGAATATAATTTTATAAAATAAAAAAGCGGAAGCAAAATTGTTTCTGCCTGCAATGGAGTCTATAATATTTTAAGGATAAATTATTTTCCTTTTGTATCGATACATCAATGGATTATTTTGATTTTCATAAATATCAACAATATATTTTTGTCCGGTCAATGCGGTGATTGCTTCTGCATAATCATTCATACCAGTTGCTTCTAATGCACAACTGTCTGCATTAGTGTATTGAATTAAAGTCCAATATTTAGGTGGATTAGGCATAACCTGAAATCCGGGAAGGTCACTGTAATTTCCAGTTGTTGATTTGAACACTATCCTAAGTTTACCTCCTAATGGAATGAAGGCAGAAGTTGTATAATCAAAACCATTATTGCCGGATGATGGAAGACTATCAGATAAAATATTTATTCTTCCATTGTAGATCACCGGATATTGAATTCTATTTGTAAAAGTATAAGATGAGGTATTAATAAATTGGTAAATATATTTTCCAAAGTTTGGTACGCTAACAGTCATTCCAAAGGAAGCATAGCGTGTTCGAATGTTATTGGCAATGGCTGCGGTATCAAGATATTTCGCATCATTGATAAGTGCCGTACCTGTTGATGAACTGTTTAAAATTCCATCGGTTCTGATATCCGTTATAATATCACTGAGCAACTGGCTTAATTGAGATTCGGTTCGATGTCCCAGGAGGATGGCGGAGATCGCGAGTAAAATGGCATCATCATCGGTAGTATCGGCAATATCCAAGGTTTCAAATTCGCCTATGGTTGGTTTTGTAATCCCGAAAATATTCAGAATCTCACTTCGTGCCTGGACTTTCGCAGCAGCGAAACCGATTGAGGGCAATAGAAACTGAACCCGCTGCATTTCGAGATGGGAAAGAACGTTTATGTTCACCTGGGATTTGGCGGTCAAATCGGTCACTGCATATAAAGTAATCGGGGCAACAGATGCATTCCCGGTTACTTCATTAAAATAAAATCCATCCGCTTTAAATTCGGCAAATGATGAAATTAAAGAAATGGATGAAAGCTGAAAAAAACCGGTGTTATCTAATATTTGTCCGACAAAAGATTTTCCTGTTTGATTCAATGCGGGATCCACTTCATACAAAGTAACAGTTGAGCCGTTGATGAATGGCCCTTTCTGACTTTTACCCGTGATCTTCGATTTGGAAACCCCGTTGGAGGTATTGGTTGAATTATCCGGTGTCGTTTCCTTTTTGCATGTGTTGAAACAAAGCGAAAGACCGAAAATGAAAAATATGATTGATGTTGTTTTCATTTCTCATTCAAAAATAACTTAATTATCGGCTTTCACAAATTGGTAACAAACTTTATTTCTCATTCAAATTCCTTTTATTTGTGCAGATATAAAAATGAAGTGAGCCAGCTTGATAAGATAAAGCAACCGATTGAAAAGGAACTCGAACTGTTCGAATCGAAGTTTCGCGAAGCGATGAAAAGTTCGGTTCCGTTGCTGGACACGATCATGACGTACATCGTGAAGCGCAAAGGCAAGCAGGTTCGCCCGATGTTCGTTTTTTTATCGGCACAGGTTTTCAGCGGGGTGAATGAATCAACTTACCGCGGGGCGAGCCTGGTGGAATTGCTTCACACCGCAACTTTAGTACATGATGACGTGGTGGACGACAGCGATGAACGGAGAGGATTTTTTTCCATCAATGCGTTATGGAAAAATAAGATTGCGGTGCTGGTTGGCGATTATTTGCTTTCGCGTGGTTTGCTGCTCGCGGTAAAAAACAAAGATTTTCTCCTGCTCGAGATCGTAAGTGATGCGGTTCGCGCAATGAGCGAAGGAGAACTGCTGCAGATAGAAAAAACACGGAACCTGAATTTATCCGAAGAAGTTTATTTTGATATCATCCGTAAAAAAACAGCATCTCTTATTTCTTCCTGCTGTGCCATTGGCGCTGCTTCATCCGGTGCAACTATCGAAGAAACGGAAAAGATGAAACTGTTCGGTGAAAAGATCGGGGTGGCATTCCAGATCAAGGACGACCTCCTCGATTATGGCGATGACGATATTGGAAAACCAACCGGTATCGACCTGAAGGAAAAAAAATTAACGCTGCCTGTTATTCATACCATTAACCACGCGGATAAAACCACACGCAGCTACCTGATCAATTCCATTAAAAAATACAATACGGATAAAAAGCGTGTTGCCGATGTGATCCGTTTGGTTCACGAGTACGGAGGAATTGATTACGCGAAAAAGAAAATGGAAGATTACAAGAACGAAGCGCTTGTAATTCTCGATTCGGTCTCAAATAATGGTTCTGCAAAAAACCTGAAGATGCTGGTGGAATATATTATTGACCGGAATCATTAAACTCACTTCACGATCCTGATCTCCACCCTCCGGTTTACAGCATGCTGTTCTTCGGTGCACTCTGTTCCATCTGTACAATTGTTGAGCAGGTGAGTTTCGCCATATCCGTGTGTGACGATGCGTGAAGCCGGAACGCCTTTTTTCAGCAAATAATTTTTAGCGGTGGCTGCCCTTCGTTCCGAAAGTTTCTGATTGTATTCACTGGTTCCCCGACAATCGGTGTAGGCATGGATCTCGATCTTCACCGACTTGCTTATTTTGGAGATCCGGATGGCTGAATCCAATTCATAGTAAGAAGAAGGCGGAATGGCTGCATCATTAAATTTAAAGTTCACTTTCTCGAAAGAAACTTTCATCAGTTCTTCATCAGAAATCGGTGAATTATCAAAATGCCCGTTTCTCCTGTCGGCCTTTTTATCTTTTGCGTTCCTGGTGTTCGCAACGATCGGGGTTCCATCATTTATCTTTTGAATGATAATATTTTCTTTTGACGGTTGTTTAGGATCATCCATTTTTACAGCAGCTAAAGGTTTATCCGTGACGGAAGTTTTTTCATTCGATGCCAGGTCCTTGTTGGCAAGTTGGTTCAGCAGATTATTATCAATGAAATAATATACCTTATCGATACCATCCGTGTTATCGCGGTTGGAAGAGAAGTACCCGCTTCTTCCGTCGGGCCGGCAAATAAAAGCAACATCGTCACGGGTGGAATTAAACGGTTTTCCCATATTCGCGGCACCAGTCGGAATACCCATATGGATTTTCGCCTGGAACAGATCGTATCCTCCATATCCGTTGAATCCTTTTGATGCGAAGAACAAAACATTGTTCATTACATAAGGAAAAATTTCATTTTCGGAAGTATTCACATTCGGTCCCAGGTTTTCGGGCTTACCCCATTTGCCATCGGCTCCGCGTGTAACTTTATACAGATCGAGACCGCCATAACCTTTCGGCATATCAGAAGCAAAATACAGCGTGTTGCCGTTATCCGCGATGCAAGGATGCATGCAATCATATTCTTTATCGTTAAATGGCAGTTCCTGGGGATTCATGAATTTTCCATTTTCGAAACGGGCCACATAAATTTTCATATTGGAAATCCCGTCTGAACTGATCTGGATATTCCCCACCTGTTTGACTTTTACCGGGTTGTTAAGTTTCACTGCGTTGGCACTGAAATATATCAACATACCGTCATCACTGATGCTGGGAGAACCTTCATTGGTGGAGAAATCGATCCTGTCAAAATACCTTTCGCCTTCGGTAAATGTAGTCGAGTCTTTCATTTCCGCATAGTCAATATCGAACATCAGGATCGGATTTCCTTTCCCGATCTTGTTTCTTTGAGTGGAGTAAACCAAACCATTTTCGAAAAAACAATAGCCGAGGCTCTGGCCATCTATATCAAGGTTGGTGAGTGTTAGTTTAAAATTCCGTGATGAATCTTTGTGGCTTTCGGCCCAGGAAAGACTTTTTAATTGTTTGGTCGCATACGGATCATTCGGGAATAAAGTGAAGTAGTACATGTACTGTTCCCTGGCATGTGTATATTCGTCATTGATCTTTAAAATGGCGGCATAATCAAGGTACACTTCGGGATTGGTGTTTTTATCTCCCAGCCTCACCAGTTTCGAAAAATATTCCTGCGCTTTTTTATACTGGAACGAATATTTGTAGCACTGTGCCAACCGGTCAAGCAAGTAGGTTTCCACCTTGGGGTTGTTGTATCTGAGAGCAGCTTCATAATCCGCTGCAGCATCTTTGAACTGGAAGAATTCAAAGCGTATATCGCCTTTTTGAATTTCGATGTTTTGAGAAAAAACTTCGGTAAGAACAGAACTAAAAAACAGAAGAATTAAAAGTTTTATTTTCATTAATTATCTAAATTGACATTAGGTTCATCTTCAAAATTTCATCTACATATTGGCGGCTGTTCGATAAACGCGGAACTTTATGCTGCCCTCCAAGCTTGCCTGATCTTTTCAACCAGTCCTTAAAAGTTCCCCTGGGAAGTACATGAACAATTGGCCTGGTCATGGCCATGTCCCTGAATCTTTTTGCTTCATAATCCGAATTCACGATCTTCAATTGCTGGTCAAGCTCGATCACAAAATGTTCAATGTTGTAAGGTTCGCGATCGAATTCGATCAGCCATTCATGTGCCCCGATCCCTTTCTGGTGGTTGCTGAAATAAACCGGTGCGGCCGTGTAATCTATGATGTCGGCATTCAATTTTTTACAGGCATTGGAAATAGCGTGATCTGCATTTTCGATGACGAGTTCTTCCCCGAACGCATTGATAAAATGTTTGGTCCTGCCGGTGATCTTGAAACGGAAAGGTTTGACCTCTGAAAATTTAACCGTATCACCGATGGCGTATCTCCACAAACCGGAATTGCTCGAGACCACAATTGCATAATTAACTCCCGGTTCTATTTGTTCGAGCGATAAGGTTTCAGGATGTTCTTTTCCGTATTCCTGCATCGGCATAAACTCATAATAAATTCCGTAATCGAGCATCAGCAGCATGTTTTCATTGTCATCCATATCCTGTATACCGAGAAATCCTTCCGATGCATTGTACGTTTCGAGATAATTCATTTTCGAAGAACGGATCAGGTTTCTGAATTTCTCACGGTATGGCGTGAAACTCACTCCGCCATGAATATACAATTCGAGATCAGGCCAGATGTCGGCCAGGTTATTTTTGCCCGAGAGTTCAAATAATTTTTCGATCAATACCAAAGTCCAGGTAGGTACTCCGCAAATGCTTGTCACTTCTTCGAAAACAGTGGCCTTGGCCATCTTCTCAATTTTTTCTTCCCAGTCATCCATCAAGGCAATACCCAGGTCGGGTGTCCGGAAGAAATGCGCCCAGAAAGGAAGATTCTGCATCATCACGGCAGAAAGATCTCCGTAGTAGTTCTGCTCGAAATTAAAGCGGTTCACCTGGTGGCTGCCGCCCATGATCAAACCTTTTCCATTTAAAATATTCGAATCGGGATGATTCATCAGGTAAAATAAAACGGCATCTTTTCCTCCCTGGAAATGACATTCGTCCAAACTTTCGTTGGTAATGGGAATAAATTTGCTTTTAGAACTTGTGGTTCCCGATGATTTGGCAAACCATCTCACTTCACTCGGCCATAAGATATTTTGCTCGCCACGCAGCAACCGGTTGATATAAGGTTTGTGTGTTTCGTAATTGCCAACCGGAACACGATTCTTAAAATCAGTTAGGCTTTCGATACTTTTATAATCGTATTTTTTCCCCCACTCGGTGTTCTTCGATTTTTCAATAAGATTTTTAAGAAGTGTTTCCTGAACTTCATGCGGATTCTCCATGAAGTTCCGTATAACGGGTTCACGTTTTTTGAGGTACCAGTTGAGAAGTGAGCCGAACAACGCCATAACCGGCAGCGATTTTTTGGTAAGTTTAGGTATTTTGAATCAGAAAATCAAGAAAAGATGTTAAGGTTGTTGGCAATACGCATTTGTGAAATCCACGATGAGCCGGAACGCCTCCTTATACCTGCTGAGTGTCAGGGCTTCCGGCAGGTCATACAC